>CALLHT010000177.1 GCA_938009335.1 uncultured Rhizobiaceae group bacterium | reverse complement strand
GGCATTGCAGCCATGTTAGGCGCGTCATCTGGCGTTGTTATTCATACACTGCTTGCAGCATTTGGTATTTCTGCGCTTATTCAGGCATCGCCTGTTGGTTTTCTGGTGCTGAAAATCGTTGGTGCGCTGTATTTATTATGGTTGGCGATCCAGGCAATCCGCGAAGGGTCTGCTTTTTCGTTGGAAGCGGGCGAGAAGGCCAAGGTCAGTCTTTTCAAGAACTGGCTGACTGGAATCGGGATCAATCTGCTCAATCCGAAGATTGTGATTTTCTTCATTACGTTCTTGCCGCAATTCGTGACAACATCAGATCCAAATGCTGCGGGCAAAATGATTTTTCTCGGCTTTTATTTCATCGCCATCGCGATTGTTTGCTCTATCTTTATGATATTGGCCGTCGATAGGGTTGCGGATTCCCTCAAACGCAATCCTAAAATCACGCGGGTAATTGATTGGCTCTTTGCCAGCGTATTTTCAGTCTTTGCGGTGCGAATTTTGTTCACTGAGCGGGGATAACCACTCGCCAGCATTCCTACCTGCTATCAGCCAGTAGAAAAAAGCCGCCACAAAACCAGCAGCAAGTGAAACGATGACTGTGCCGTTCGCGGGCATTTCGCCTTGGGGCAATGCCAGGGCTGAGAACATAACGAACAACGCACATACTCCGCCAAGTACCAAATGAACAGTCATGCCCTGCCAGCGCATTAATTCGCTAATGGCAATCGCGATGGTTACGGGAACGGTCGCAAGGCCAACGAGTTGGAAGCTGGCAACAGCTCCCAAAACGACTGAAGCAACGGCGAGGATTGTTCGATCCGTCTCTGTACCAAAGACCGATGCACCATCGGCTGAATGAGCCAATTCTGGAAACATGCCTGACGCCAGACCAAAGCCAATGAATAAAGAGCCTGCAAGCAAGGCGATCAGTAATGCGAAGGTGATGACGAAAAGACGGCCAATAAGATATAAAACGAGTTTCATAGAAATGGTGTTAGCAAAAGCTGATGGTTATTCCGACTGAAATTTTTCCCGCCAGCGATAATAAACATAAGCACCCGTTGCGCCGCCGGGGAGGGCCGCAAAAACAATCATCATGGCCTGATGTAGTTTCCAGTCGAATGCGCCTGCAAGGATAAGATGCGCGAAGAGAGAAGTGAAAATTCCACCGACACAGTAAAAGCGCCAATTATCCGGACTGCTGAGCTTCAATCTGATTTGAGTACTCCATTGGTTTTGAAGCGGGTTCAAAAAACTCCAAAGGATGCCCAACAGAATGATGGATTGAGCCCGACCCATGTTCTGGATTGGAAAAGCCCAAAAGGGTTCATGGTCTTGAAAACTTGTTGTGTTTGGTATGAATTCAACAACAATAATTGCGATCAGGATGGCTACAAAAAACCCTGCACCAAAAACCACGACAATCTGTTTCATAGGAAAACCTGTTCTTGTGTTCGACAGGCTTTAAGTACGCATCAGATTTTCAGATAGCCCTTAGGCAAATCGCAGGTGTTTTGGAAGTTTGAGCAATGTTTTAGCAGCAGTTCGCGAATCCGTTTGTTGTCACTCCCCATGTCCCGCGATCATCATCGCTTCCAGTGCGAGACGGTCGGTCTTTTTCAAGCGTTCAGATTCAGACTTCAGCTGACCGCAGGCGGCAAGAATATCATCGCCCCGGGTTTTACGGATGGGTGACGCATAGCCATTGGCATTGATGAAGTCAGCGAACTTCTCGATCTGATCCCAATCAGAGCATTCATAGCGTGAACCGGGCCATGGGTTGAACGGGATGAGATTGATCTTTGCCGGAATGCCTTTGAGTAGGCGCACAAGTTCCTTCGCATCGGAAAGGGAATCATTGACGCCTTTCAACATCACATATTCAAACGTAATGCGCCGAGCGTTGGAAAGGTTAGGATAATTCCGGCACGCATCCAGCAATTCTTTTAGCGGATATTTCTTGTTGATGGGCACGAGTTCGTCGCGCAATTCATCATTCACCGCATGCAGTGAAATTGCCAGCATCACGCCAATTTCCTCGCCAGTACGAGGAATGAACGGCACAACGCCGGACGTTGAAAGTGTGATCCGACGTTTGGAAAGCGAAAGACCATCTCCATCAGAAGCGATGAGTAAAGCTTGCTTCACGTTATCGAAGTTATAAAGCGGCTCACCCATGCCCATCATGACGATGTTAGAAACTTTTCGCCCTTCAGCAGGAACAATCGCGCCTTGAGGCGTGTCTGCATGAGGAAAATCGCCTAAGCGATCTCGTGCTACCAGAAGTTGCGCAAGGATTTCACCCGCTGTCAGATTGCGAACGAGTTTCTGTGTGCCTGTGTGGCAGAAAGTGCAGGTGAGCGTGCAGCCGACTTGCGAAGAAATACAAAGCGTGCCGCGCCCTTCTTCAGGAATATAAACCGTTTCAACTTCAACAGGTTTACCCGCACCAAGCGAAGGAAACTGCATCAGCCATTTGCGCGTGCCGTCATTGGAAATTTGTTCTTCGATGATTTTTGGCCGAGAGACATCGAATTTTTCTTCCAGCATAGCGCGGAAGTCTTTCGACAGGTTCTTCATGTTTGCGAAATCTGAGATTCCCCGAATATAAAGCCAATGCCATATTTGGCTGACGCGCATTTTGATCTGTTTTTCCGCAATGCCTTCTGCGCGCAGAGCATCAGCCATTTGCTCACGGCTCAATCCTACCAATGACGGCTTGGTACCGTCTGTCGGCTTCATTGCGTCAAGTTTTGCACGCGTTTCGGAATTGGTTAGATCAAGAGATACGGACATGGCGATGCTCTATCATGAACGCATCGCCAAATCACGTCTATTTTGAAACAGCTGTTTTGATTAGCTGCAAGATGCGATTTCTTTCAAAGACGCGGTGACGCCAGAAAGAGAATAGGAATATTTCGTCTCTGTTCCGCGACGTGATTGGCCTGTGACAGACATTTTGCTGCCTGCGCGCATTGCCGCAACTACAGTCGGTTCTTCCGCAGGATTTTCAATCCATGCATTGCTGCCTTTGGTGAACATCGCAAAGGATTTTCCGTCAATATTCAGGGTGACCTTGGAATTATCAGCAAACGGATAGCCAACGGTAAATTGCGGCTCAAGATTCGCTGATTGGCCCGGATGTTTTGCGAGCATAAAGAACACATCGCCATGATCGCGATCAGCTGGTTCTTTCTGTGTTGGAATAGAAAGAACGTAGCAAACTTTACCAGTCCCACCATTGTGTGTGTAAGCACCCCAAGCGTTATGTTGCTTGATGCGTGTTGGCGCTTGCGCCAATGCCGCTGTTGAAAGGGTTGCTGCCAGAAGTGCGCCACTTAGAGCGCTTGCAAAAACAAGCTTTGTCTTCATGTCCCGATCTTTGTCCCGTATTCAGCCGTGAAACGGCATAACCTATTTGATTGCCTTTAATATGCGTTAACAAAACTTATCAAATCGTAAACGAAATGCATAAAGTTTGTCGTTTCTGTGGGGGCAAATCATTCTTGTCATCACAGATTATGTACACATGATACAAAATCAAGGCAGGATTCTGGCTGTTTGATCACAAATTCATGTGATGTTGAAAAATTATGGAAGCCGCGATCCGCCCGAATACAGCCGTTTGCCGTGCACATGGGGTTGTTTTTCCTCAACAGGGCCGCCGGTCCCAATTGGGCGTTCCGCGAATCGTCCCATGGAATGCATTCGGTCATACATCACCACAACACCTGCCATCGCTACATTGATGCAAAAGCTCATTGGTATTTTGACGGTGTACTCACAACGCTTAATCATCTCAGGTGAAAGTGAGCCACCTTCCGGGCCTAGCACGTAAGCTGCGCGTGTAGGATGTCTGAAACTCGGAAGGTTCACCGCGTCTGGTGTCAATTCTACACCGATCAGGGTGCAATCGTCCGGCATTTGCATGGTGTCCACGTCTGGATAAGAGTACCAAGGCACGTGGTCCTGAGATTTTGCCGTATCTGATTTTGGGGAGCCAATGTGCTTGGCTGGTGCGACCGTGAAAATGAATTTCGCGCCAAAGCCATGTGCAGAACGGGCAAGATTGCCAAAATTCATTGGCTTTGAAATGCCTTCCACACCAATTCCAAAATATCCGCGCATGATCTTCACCTTTGTGTTCAGCGACAGGCAATACGGGATGGGGTGGTAAAAGTCTACTCTTTCAACTTCTCGCGCGCAGCTTCTCTGTGACCTTCCGTAATATGGCTTTTCACGGCGGTGTAAGCAGCGGTTAATACGGCGATATCATCGGTCAGGCCGAAGCCAATGAGGAAATCGGGGATCGAATCAAGGGGCAGAATAAAATAGGCTAAAGCCGCCAGCAGGATGCCGCGTACCTTCGGAGGTGTTTCTGGATCAAGCGCACAATAGTAGCACGCGATCACTTCATCCATAAACGGAATGCGGTTGGCGGCGGCTCTCGCCTTTTCCCAGAATTTTTCCCGAATCTCCTGTGCGCGGCTGGTTTGTTCTGCTTCGTCTCCCGGCATCAGAATTTCATCGATTTCAACTTTCTTCATGGTTCTCCCTCTCTCTCGAAATGGGAACTCTGGCTGAACGAATCAAGCAGAGGCAAAAATATTCAGGGATTTGGCGAGTTTGATGTCGAGTTCTGTAAGGCCATCCACGTCATGCGTTGCAAGCGTTACGTCTACGGTTTTGTAAACATTGAACCATTCTGGATGATGGTCGAGCTTTTCTGCTTTCAGTGCAGCGCGGGCCATGAACCCAAAAGCCTGGCTGAAATTTTCAAACACAAACTCTTTGCGAATTGCCTCACGGCCTTCCACGAGTTCCCAGCCTTCCAGTTCGGATAGAGCTTCGGTTACTTCTTCAGGGGTGAGTTTAATACGCATCTACAGGTTCTTTCTCGATCAGTTGATAGCTTTCTTCCACCACATATGGACCGCCACCGATAGAATTTCGAGAAGATAATAACACAAATCGCCCGACGTCGAATTCAAGACTTTGAAATCCGCCATGGCTGGAGAGGTATTTGGCAATGTCCGGGGTTTTCGCACCACGCAATCGCGCGATGGTGACATGCGGTTTGAATTTCCGTGCCGTTGCTTCCATTCCGATCTGTTGGCAAATGCGTTCGTGCTCTGCTTGTATGTGATATAGGGGCTCAGAGCGTTTTACGCCGGCAAAAAGTGAATTAGGCTTGGATCCTCCAAATACATCCAAATTCTCCAGGCTCAATGAAAAGGGTTCCGTCTTCACGCGTTCCAATGCGTAACTTAGTTCTTGTGCCATCGGCATTTCAATGTCGCCGATAAAGCGCAGGGTGATGTGAAAATTCGCCCGATCAATCCATCGTGCGCCGGGCAAGCCACCCTGTAGCAAGGTAAGCTGCATCGCCACTTGAGCGGGGATTTCGATAGCAGTGAATAGTCTTGGCATGGTCAAATCCTCTTGCGAGGGGCGAATCAGCTTTTTAGACAGTAGTTCGTATACTGTGTCAGTTTTTCGGGTAGTTGAGAAGGTGCCAAGCCTAGCTGGTTACGAACATACGTTCTCTAGTAGCTGCTCAACATATGGCAAAGAACGCTCGAGGATAACGCTTATGCCCTTTGTGTTTGGATGAATGCCGTCGCTTTGATTGAGATCGCGTTCGGCGGCAACACCATCCAGAAAAAACGGATAGAGAAGCACCTCATGCTTTTCGGCAAGCTCCGGGTAAATGGCGTTGAACTGTGAACCATAGGCAGCACCCATGTTTGGCGGCGCCATCATGCCAGCCAACATCACTGTGATATTCTTGGCTTTTAATTGGGTAATCATTTCATCAAGGTTTTCGCGCGTTTTTTCAACCGGTATGCCACGCAGCGCATCATTGGCTCCTAATTCTAATATTACGGCATCCGTGTCATCTCCTAAAGACCAATCCAATCGCGCCAGCCCGCCACTGGTTGTATCTCCCGATACGCCTGCATTCACGATTTCGATTTCATTGCCTTTTTCGGAAAAGATTTTCGCAAGTTTTTCTGGATAGGCTTCGCCCGGTGGGAGACCATAGCCTGCAACCAGACTATCGCCGAAGACGACCAGTTT
>CALLHT010000176.1 GCA_938009335.1 uncultured Rhizobiaceae group bacterium | reverse complement strand
AACTGCGCAATGTTCTTTCTTGATCTTGATAAGTTCAAGGAGATCAATGACACATTGGGCCACGCTATCGGCGACAAACTTCTAAAGGCTGTTGCTGAACGTCTAAAAGATATGCTGGATGATGTTGGGATGATCTGCCGCTTTGGCGGTGACGAATTCGTCGTTGTAATGCCGGCACTTCATGATCACGCGCAATGCGAAACCCTAGCAAAACAAATCCTCGAGGCCATTCAAGAGCCGACAATCATCGGGGAGCATCTCCTAACCGTTAGCGCAAGTATCGGCATTGCATTATCGCCGGACCATGGCTCAACCGCGGAAGAACTTTTGAGCAATGCAGATGCTGCTCTTTACGATGCAAAAGCAAAGGGCCGCTCAACATACTCTTTCTATAGCGAGGAACTGGGTGAAGCGATAAGAATGCGAACCCAACTTGAGAAAGATCTCAAGATCGCGATAGAACGCAATGAATTGAAGGTTTACTTCCAGCCATTGATCAACCTTAAGCGCGGTAGAGTAACAACGTGCGAAGCACTTGCCCGCTGGGAGCATCCTCAACTCGGCCATATCTCTCCTGAGATTTTCATCAAGATCGCCGAAGAAGCCGGCATCATCAATACCCTTGGCGAGTATGTGTTGAGACGGGCAATAGAAAACTGCATGAAATGGCCAAGCCATGTGCGTGTAGCGGTCAATGTTTCTTCAATTCAATTCCAAACATCGAATATGAAAGATGTGGTGGGTAACCTGTTGAACGAAATCGGACTGCCGCCTGATCGTCTTGAAATTGAAATTACCGAATCCGTAATGCTGGTTGATATTGCAGCCATCACTGCGTGCTTGAATGAACTGTCTCATATGGGAGTTCGGATATCACTCGATGACTTTGGAACCGGGTTCTCCAGCTTGAGCTATCTGCACACATTGCCTTTTGACAAGGTGAAAATCGACAAATCTTTTATCGAAAATGGGGTTTCCAGCGACCGGTCATTGACACTGCTGCGCGGTGTTGTTGACCTGATTAAGCGCCTTGGCTTGTCAGTTGTTCTTGAAGGCATCGAGAACGAGAAACAGATGCAACTCTTATCGCGCAGTGTCGATGTAAACGAAGTTCAGGGCTATCTGTTCTCACGTCCACTTCCAAGCAATGACGTAGAAGTCTTGTTGCATGAGAGCAATCTGCAAAACCCGGATCATGAACACGACGGAAAAGTTGTCTCCATCTCGAGATAATTTGACCTATTGCCGAGTTGCAGCATCCACTAACGCAAGCAGTTTCACAGCGTCATTGGTAAAGACATACTCAACACCTCGGTTAAGTTCGCGATAAAGCGCATTCTTTGAACTTGGGAAACCCGTCCCAAAAAGCTGCCCTGCTGCCTCATGGCGCTGCTTCATGGCATTGCCTAATACCAGAAAATGTCCGCTAATCCCTGCATATTTATTCTCCAGTGCAGCTTCACTCAGTTGTTTAAAATTGAAGGTCGCAACAGGAAGGCAAGCAACCGAGGGCACAATGTCAAACGCGTTGAAGAGCTCCGGGTCCAAAGCCAATAGATGAAAGTCCTCACCAGGTTTCAGTGCCTGCAGCATCTCTTTCAGAATGGTTTTCTGCTGTTCAAGCTCCGGAAACTCTTCTTCCTTAAGCTCAATCATCAAGTGAATCTTACCACCAAACTCAGCAACAAATTCCTCAAGCGTCGGGACAGCGGGCACCGCATCTCTCAATTCAGCAAAGGTGATATCTGCGATCGTGATATCTACGCCAAACACACGCTTGGTGTCCCTGTCATGGGCAACCATGGGCACAAGATCGCGCGTCCAACGCACGTCCATCTCAAGGCCCCATGCACCCGCATCACTGGCAAGGCGAAACGCTTCCATCGTATTTTCAAAGACCGTATGATTATCATGTTCACCGCGGTGAGAGATGATTTTACATTTGACGAAAGCTTCGTGTGTAGGCGTCCTGCGCGGAATTAAAGCAAAAACTTGGTCCGTTAGCCAAAGCGCTGAATTGAGCAGCGGGTTCGTCGACACTTACTTCCCGCCGAACCGTTGTTCGACATAGTCTTGAACCAGCACGCGGAAGTCCTGAGCAATATTGGGTCCACGAAGTGTGTGCGCTTTCTTGCCATCGATGAACACGGGAGCTGCCGGTTGTTCACCGGTTCCGGGAAGCGAAATACCAATATCAGCATGTTTAGATTCACCCGGTCCATTCACAATACAGCCCATGACCGCAACGTTCAGCGCTTCAACTCCCGGGTACTTGCTCTTCCATTCAGGCATATCGCGGCGCAGTTGCTCTTGAATATCCTGCGCCAATTCCTGAAACACCGTCGAGGTCGTGCGCCCACATCCCGGACATGCGGCGACAATAGGGATGAACTGTCGGAATCCCATCGTCTGCAAGAGTTCTTGCGCGACTTGCACTTCCCGCGTGCGATCACCACCCGGTTCAGGTGTGAGTGAAATCCGGATCGTGTCGCCGATCCCCTGCTGAAGCAGAAGACCCATCGCGGCAGAAGACGCAACGATGCCCTTGGACCCCATCCCCGCTTCAGTGAGCCCAAGGTGGAGCGCATGATCCGAACGACGTGCCAACTCGCAGTAAACAGAAACAAGGTCCTGAACCTGACTGACTTTCGCCGACAAGATAATCTTGTCATTCGCCATGCCAATTTCGTTGGCCAGATCAGCGGAATGAAGCGCAGATTGTACCATCGCTTCCCGAGTCACTTCGCGCGCAGTCATTGGCGAACCATTTTCCTGATTCTCATCCATCAAACGGGTGAGCAAAGCCTGATCAAGAGACCCCCAATTCACCCCAATGCGAACTGGTTTGTCATACTCAAGCGCAGTCTCAATGATCTGAGCAAATTGCTTATCTTTCTTGGCCTTAAAGCCTACATTACCCGGGTTGATACGGTACTTATGAAGAGCTTCGGCACACGCAGGATGGTCAGCTAAAAGCTTGTGGCCAATATAATGGAAATCACCGATGAGCGGCACATCCACACCCCGCGCAAGAAGCTTTTCGCGAATATGCGGCACTGCTGCGGCTGCCTCGTCACGATCCACCGTAATGCGAACAAGTTCAGAGCCAGCACGGTGTAAATCTGCAACCTGTTTAACCGTGCCCTCAATATCCGCTGTATCCGTGTTGGTCATGGATTGAACAACCACAGGACTATTGCCCCCCACGGTGACTGAACCAACCGGAACACCGATTGTTTTCTTACGCGGAAGCGGGTCAGAGAGATATGACGTCGGGCTTAAACTATCCATGAAACCTTACACTTTTTATTGTTCATTTAGTCTAACGCTTAACACGGTCATTTGGCAATCTTGTTACAGATTTCATGCATGTTTACAGCAAACCAAACTGAGGTTTACGCGTTGTCTTTACGTTTCCTAATCTCGGCAAACACATCCCCATCGCTTGATTTCTCCATACCAAGCACACGGCGAATACCCGCGTCAGCCGAACGCAAAAACGGATTGGTTTCCAGTTCAACCCCTATGGTCGTTGGAAGTGTTGGCTTACCATCTGCCCGCAACGCATCGATTTGTGCGGCGCGGATCACTAGTTTCGCATTGTCCGGGTCAATGCTAAGCGCAAACTTTGCATTCGCCTGCGTATATTCGTGGCCGCAATAGACGATAGTTTCCGGCGGCAATTGCATCAGCTTTTGCATGGAGGCCCACATCATCTTGGCATCGCCTTCGAATATTCGCCCACATCCAAGTGCAAATAATGTGTCACCAGTGAATACAACACCGCTTTTCGTAAAGTGGAAGTTGATCATGCCAAGCGTATGGCCGGGCGTTGAAATACACGCGACGGTTTCACCGGCGAATTGAAATGTGTCACCGTCCGCAACTGTTTCATCAAGCGTTTCGATTTTGTCCGCCTCATCTGCAGGACCAATAACGCGACAACCGGTTTCGGATTTCAGTTCGCCAATTCCCTGCACATGGTCCCAATGATGGTGCGTCACCAGGATATGGCTCAACACCCATCCTTTTTCAGCCAATGCGTTTCGAACATCAGCAGCGTCAGGCGCATCAACGGAGGCAGTGCCGCCGCTTTCTGGATCATGAATCAGAACGCCGTAATTGTCTGACAGGGTTGGAAATTGGTGAAACTCTAACGCAGCCATAAGCATATCCTTTTGTTACTATATTGAGATAATGTCTCGTTCCGCGGCTGGCAACTGTTGAAAACAAAATGTAAGGTCACGCTCATGCATATGGATGTAGTCGAGCTTCGTGATTTTTATTCCACCAGCCTTGGTTTGGCTGCGGAGAATTCTATTTCCATGACCCTTTCCGCACTTTGGGGGAAAAGTGCCGGGGAGCACCTCTTGGGATTGGGATATCCGGTTCCTTGGCTGGACCGTTTCTCAGGTGAATGCGAACGAGCGATCTGTTTCATGCCCGCGGGCCAAGGCGCAAGCCATTGGCCGGCACCAAAGGAAACCGCCACCGCTCTTACCTACGACGACGAGTTTCCTTTGAGAGATTCTTCCATCGATAGAGTTTTAATGGTGCATTTTCTGGAACATGCTGAGAATGCAAACGATTGCCTGGCAGAGGCTTGGCGGGTTTTGTCACCCGGTGGCGTTCTTATGATCGTTGCGCCAAACCGGCGGGGCGTCTGGAGCCGATTTGAAAACACGCCGTTTGGAACCGGGAAGCCCTACAGTAAGGGTCAGTTAAATCGACTGTTGCGCGACAATCAATTCACGCCGGAACAATGGAGTGATGCGCTTCATTTTGCCCCATCCAAACGAGAACTCTCTTTGCGCTTCCGCAGTAAAATGGAATATGTCGGCAGGCGGTTTTGGCCCGTCTTCGGCGGAACCATAATCGTGACCGCGACCAAACGACTTTACCAGGGCATTCCAGCGACCGCGCGTGCCAGACGGCGTGTAGCCGTTCCGGTTTTGGTTCCTCAAGGCTCGAGCCGCGCCAACAGGACCTAGAGCAGGAACTTCGCTGAATCTTTTCTTTGATTTTAGCAGTGCCATTGAATAGAACCGCAGAGTTATCAATCAACAGCCAGTGAAGCCATGTTGCCAACACCCAAATCAGGCATTCTTGATATTGATCTTTACGTTCCGGGGAAATCGAAGGTTCCGGCTGGCGTAAAGCTTCATAAGCTTTCTTCCAATGAAAGTCCGTTGGGCACCAGTCCGGCAGCGATTGAGGCTGCCGCCTCAGCTACAAATGGCATGGAACTTTATCCAGATGGCTCTGCGACCGTATTGCGTGAAGCCATTGCTGAGACGCATGGTCTCAATCCGGATAATCTAATCTGCGGCAACGGTTCGGATGAAATTCTATCCCTGCTTGCAAACACTTATCTGGGTGCAGGCGATGAAGCGATTTTCACCGAGCACGGGTTTTTGGTCTATCGCATTGCAACGCTTGCCGCAGGCGGCGTGCCTGTTGTTGTTGAAGAAGACAATTGTCGAACAAGCGTCGACAACATTCTTGAAGCGGTAACGGACAAAACGAAACTTGTTTACATTGCGAACCCAAACAACCCTACAGGCACCTACCTGCCAATCGATGAAATGCGCCGCCTGCATGCAGGCCTGCCGGAGCACATTGTTTTAGTGATTGATGCGGCTTATGCGGAATATGTTCGCCGCAATGATTATGAAGCGGGCCTTGAGTTGGTTTCCGGCAATCAGAATGTGATCATGACGCGCACATTCTCAAAAATCTACGGTCTGGCAGCACTACGCATCGGCTGGGCCTATGGCCCCACTCACATAATTGAAGCACTGAACCGCATTCGTGGACCGTTCAACATGAATGCGGCAGCGATTGCAGCGGGAAGTGCGGCAATGCGTGACCGTGCATTTTTGGACGCCGCCATCGCACACAACGACACCTGGCTTGCAAAAGTGACGGAAGAACTCGAAGCGCTAGGGCTAGAAGTCACGCCTTCGGTGGGTAACTTTGTACTTATTCATTTTCCAGATGATCCTGAGAATAATGCTGAAGCAGCAGATCGATATTTGACCGATCGTGGATATGTATTGCGACGCGTCACCGGTTATGGCTTCCCGAATGCATTGCGGATGTCCATCGGCAGCGAAGAGGCAAATCTCGGCGCCCTAGAAACACTCAAAGAATTTTTGGCCTAACATGTTTGATAAAGTAACGCTCATTGGTATTGGCCTGATTGGCTCTTCGCTCTCACACGTCATGCGGCGTGAGGGGCTAGCAAAGGAAATCTCCGTTTCAAGCCGTAGTCAGGAAACACTGGACCGCGCAAAAGAATTGAACCTTGGAGACCATTACCATCTTGACGCAGCAGAGGCGGTCAAAGATGCCGATCTTGTAATCGTCTGCACCCCTGTTGGCGCGTGCGAAGCCGTTGCCAAAACAATCGCACCCGCACTCAAAAAAGGCGCGATTGTAACAGATGTGGGCTCGGTAAAAGCTTCCGTTATCAAGCAAATGAAACCGCACCTGCCCGACACGGTGCACTTTGTGCCGGGTCATCCGATTGCCGGAACAGAATACTCAGGCCCGGATTCCGGTTTCGCCTCTTTGTTTGAAGGACGGTGGTGCGTTTTAACGCCGGAAGAAGGAACCGATGACGCGGCGGTTTCATCATTGACCAAGTTCTGGGAAACATGCGGCTCTAACGTCGAGACGATGGAAGCCAACCATCATGATCTGGTTTTGGCGATTACCTCTCACCTGCCCCATTTTATTGCCTACAATATTGTCGGCACTGCAGATGACCTGGCAACCGATATCAAATCGGAAGTGATTAAGTTCTCCGCCTCAGGCTTCAGAGACTTTACCCGCCTTGCAGCATCCGACCCGACCATGTGGCGGGATGTGGCGCTTCACAACAAAGACGCAATTCTCGAAACACTGGGAAGATTTTCAGAAGATTTGAGCGATCTCCAACGAGCGATCAGACGCGATGATGGCGACAAACTGTTCGACATGTTTACCCGCACACGCGGCATTCGGCGTTCAGTGATCGAGATGGGCCAAGATGTTGCAGCACCTAATTTTGGGCGCGATGGCGAAGGCGATGAACCCGCGTCTTAACCCTGCGGGTTACAGCCAGAACGGAATTCTACCGATTGGCACAAAACCCAGTTTAAGCACATTATCCTGAATGGTTAGATCAACAGATCGAACCCCATTGGCATCCGGACGAGCAAAGAGTTTGATTGCTTTGCCGCCCTCCGTGATGGCCCGTTCATGTGCCGGGTTAAAAAAAATCATCAGCCGCAAAAGTGCATCGAGGTCTGTTACCTCAACTTTCAGCTTGGCGTTCAGGAGACCGTCTTTACTCGCATCAAACGGACCGGAGAGCTTGATCTGCGCTCCATTCTCCGCAGCAATCTGGAGACGTTGCAAATCGCCCTGCATGCCGGTCTGGCGAATAATGTCCATGAGATTTCGCCCTCGCGAAAAACGGTCATGAACGTTTTTGAAGGTCGCCTCCGTTCTCAAATCAAAGTCAATCAGGTCAAGCGAGGCAGCACTGGTCTCTTTAAGATCAATCAGCGCAAGCGCGACATCCACATCGTTCTCGCCCGTTAAACGATCATGATATTCAAACGTTTCCATGGTAATGCGGGAAGGGTCCTGAAGCGGTGTAATGTTAAAGTCCCGGCCAACAACAGAGGTGCGCTCCCGACCGGATAGCCCCACCTTCATGCTTCCACGCAATGACTCCCAGTCTACCTTGAAACGCCCGCTTGCAATCGTTTCCACTGCGGCAGGAGAATCAAGTTCAATCACAACTTTTCCCGGTTGATAAGCTTGCGCGGCAGACCTCAATTCACCTGTTTCAATGGACAAACCAGACTGCGTGTTTTCATAAGAAAGTGCAGAGCAATTGAAATTAATCCTGAATGGATAGCCGCCGGTTGTTTGATCGGCACAGTCGAACGTCTGCCCACGCTCTGCCAGACGCTCCTTTGCATTGTCAGTTGCCTCAAGCACTTTGCCCTCAATAAAAAACCAGGCCGCGCTCCATCCGGCGATTAAAATTACCATTACTGACAAAAGGAATATTGTTCTCTTCACCGGTTTTCCTTATCTGTTGTGGAAACGCATTCCGCGCATCCAATAGAAACGAATTGTGACGTTTATGAGTGATTTTTGGGTATTTGGCTATGGTTCCCTGATATGGAATCCGGGCTTTGAACTGATTGAGCGTAAACGTGCAACCCTGCATGGCATGCATCGCTCACTATGCGTTCGTTCATGGGTACATCGCGGAACGCAGGAAAACCCGGGACTTGTTCTGGGCCTTGATAAGGGCGGGTCGTGCCATGGTATGGCAATGCGCGTTGCCGGAAAAAACCGGAATAAAGTCATCGACTATTTGCGCAAGCGCGAGCAACCCACTGCGGTATATGTGGAAGCGTGGCGGAATGTGCTCTTGGATGACGGAATGAAAGTCTCAGCATTGGTCTATCACGCCGACCAGTCTCACGCGCAATACACACGCGGTATGAGCCTCGACGAGCAGGCTGAGATCGTTCGCGTCTCTCGTGGTGGTTCAGGCCCCAACGATGAATATGTGCGTGAAACCGTTGCTGCCATGCGCCAACACAACATTCGGGACCGCACGCTTGAATATATTGTCGCTAAACTTGAAGCCTAGTTGGAAGCATTTTTGAGTAAATGCCGGCCATCAAATTCAGGGTCGTGATGCACCTCATCCATAAGGGCATTGGACTTTTCTTCGATCGATGAAGACAGTGTTTCTGAAAATTCTTTCCCCTCAAGGCCAGGCTCGATCACGGGTAGAAATTCAAGAACACAGGTGCCCTTATAAAGTCGCATGCTGTTACGTGGCCAAAACAGTCCTGAGTTCAGTGCCGCAGGTAGAACACGCGCTCCCAGGTTCTCATACATATGCGTAATACCAAATTTGTAGCGTGGTTCTGAATACGCCATAGTCCGCGTACCTTCAGGATAAATTACGATCTGGCGGCCGTTCTCCAATTGCCTGGCTGCATCCCGGTTCATCATTCGCAATGCTTCGCTGCGCTTGCCACGATTAACCCCGATGACTTCCAATTTCATAGCAAACCAACCGAAGAAAGGCAGAAGCATCAATTCCCGTTTCAGGATGTAGCTGGGATCTCGCAAGAACAATAGCATCGTGTAGGTTTCCCAGCTGGATTGATGTTTAGACGCCAGAATGAACCCACCCTCTTCAGGGATGTTTTCAAGCCCTCGAAAATCGTATCGCGTTCCGATCAACCAGTGCTGCATCCAAAGGTTCAGCCATCCCCAACTGCGAATTACTTTCCATCCCTCATGCCGAGGCAGAAAGAAATAGACCGGCGTCCAAAACAACAATTGGATCACCGTCATCACGTTGAACAGAATAACAAAAAGAACAGAACGAAGAATCATCATAGTGATTCAGGATTTATCACAGGACAGGATGCAGGAGCGAGTCTTAACGGTGCCTAAGAGCGGGCTTTTTGAGGTGAAGACAAAAAGGCTGAAGTAATCCGGCGCACTGACGGTTCAAATCCAAACTTTGCAACACGGTATTTGGCGTATTCGCGTAGAACAACAGGGGAAGCAAGAAGGCTCCAGAATCCGCGGTTTTCCCAACTTGGCGGCTGAATAGGCACGGCAATTACCTCTACATCCGGCATCCGCTCGTTCAGGAGCATCAGGCTGCGCGGCATGTGATAACTGCTCGTCACGAGGAGAATTTTACGAAAATTGTGCAATTCAACCCAATCCGCTGTGTGAATGGCATTTCCACGCGTATCCAGCGCTTTACGGTCGAGGTCGATGCAACAACCATACATCATGGCGCTATCATCCAGAACTTTTCCAAGATCGGATCGCGTCGTTTGGGCGCTCACACCACTGATCAGTAACCGGCGACCATGATTTTGCTTGAGCAGTTTAACACCTGTTGAAATGCGGTTCGCACCGCCAGTCAAAACAACAACAGCATCCGCATCACTAGGCTTTGGCTGAATGAATTCAGTTTGCTCCACGCGCTTAATCTGACCAACAAACTGGGCATAATCACTGACCGCAACAAGTGCGCCCATAAGCGCAACCAACCCAATGCTGCGAAACGCAATTCGGATACTACGCCGGATGATTTTTTGATCTACGTCTTTTGCCATTACCGCAGAATAGACGGTAAAAATGATGGATTTTTGACGGGAAATGGGCGGAAAACACCTGAAATAAGGCAAGAATTATAAGGCTCTGCGATAATCCTGAAGCAGGTTAACCTGCCTGCGAACTGTCCAACTCGAGGTCATCGCGGTCATAGCTGACACGAAAACCATCACCAAAATCATCCCAAGATACCCAGTCCAGCTCAGCGAAAACGTGCCAAACAAGGCGCTGATTTGGTCGCCTTCCGGCGTTGCCAAGCTGCCGGAGGACCAGAACCCAAGTACCAAAAACAACAAAATAGCTCCCAGCGCGCCGCACAGCGCGCCCTTAAGCCCCAGAATCAAAAAATGCTTCTGAAACTGTGACGCAATGAAATTGCCATCAGCCCCCACAAAGTGAAGCACTTCCACCACATCCTTGTTGCCAGCCATCGCACCGCGAGTAGCGAAGATAACAGTGGTAACAGTTGCAGCCATCACAAGCAGGAAAATTGCCGTCCCAATCGCAACCATGGTCCAGGCCATCGTCGTCAACCGGTCTACCCAAGCCCGGTGGTCATCTAGGCTGCTACCGGGCACCTCACTTTCTAGCTTGGAGCGCATGCCTTCAAAATCCGGCTTGGCATTGGATGCAAGGGTAACCGTCAGGATGCGCGGTACGGGAAGCTCATTGAGCTGCAACCCGCTACCAAGCCAGGGCTCTAGCAATCTCACCGTTGCCTCATCATCCAAGACATCCACACGGCTAACCCCTTCGAAAGAAAGCGCAATCCTACTCGCTTGTTGAATGGCAGCTTCCATCCCGACCTGATCCGATGGCCTGATCTGGATTGTAACTTCACGAGAGATATCGCTTTGCCACTTGTCGGCACTCGAATTCACCAAGGATACGGCACCTAATGTCAAACACGCGAGAAAGGCCATAATACCGATGACAAACACCAATGCAGTGCCCGCTATCGTTTCGCTTGGCACAATGCTCATGCCACTGCGTAGTGGGCGAGCAGGTGCTTTTGGCTTCTCGGGAGCCTTGGCAGATGCCTTAGACTTTGCCACCTTTGCTTTGGCTCCTTTACCCGTTGCGACTGGCTTTGAAGGTATTTTCGGATCACTCATAAATCTGCAACCTCCCGCTGTTCAAGACGAGACGCCGAGCATCAAATTGATCCATCAATCCAAGATCATGCGTTGCAATCACAACTGACGTCCCTGAACGATGAAGCTCGATGAAGAGACGCAACAGACGCGCAGCCAGTGGCGGGTCAACGTTACCGGTTGGTTCATCGGCAAGCAGGATATCAGGCTGATCGATTAAAGCCCGCGCAATCGCTGCGCGTTGCTTTTCACCGCCGGACAGTACGGGCGGCAGTACATGCATGCGATGGCCCAGCCCTACCCAATCCAGCAGGTCTTTCACGTCTTGACGGTAATCGGCCTCCAATTTTCCGCGAACTTGCAAGGGCAAAGCAACATTCTCGAACGTGGTGAGGTGGTTGAGTAGGCGAAAATCCTGAAACACCACACCAATCTTTCGCCGCACAATAGGCATTTGTTGGGGTCTGATAGTAGACGCTTCACGTCCAAACACATGCACCAACCCGCGCGTGGGGCGAATGGACATCAGCATCAAACGCAAAAGGCTGGTTTTGCCCGCACCCGAAGGGCCGGTCAGAAACTGAAACGATTTCGGATGCACTTCGAACGACAGGTCGCTCAAGACCTCGCGTCCAAGCCCGTAGCGCAACCCTACATTTTCAAATCTGATCAATCGCCTTACCTCGTAAATTGACGGCAACCGCTTATGGTTAACAAGGTGTTAGTCACTTTGCTTTAACAGATTCATTCAAATCGACAAATCCACTCTGCACCGAAGTCTGGTGATAGAATGATAAATGGACACGAAAACGGTCATGGACAAAAATTCTTGCCCAAATTGTGAGTATGAGACGGGCAAACCAGGACGGCCCACACTTCGTGGTGACACAATTCATTGCCTAGACTGCGGCACAAGCTGGAAAGACATCAGTGCTAACCCGGCAATTCTTCTGGAAAACAATTCTCGGGAGAAAACTCTTGATGACCTGCGTAACATGTTGCGGGAAAAGCATAACAAGACCCTGTGGGATACTGGTTCACACAATGCGTCTCAATCGAACAACACAATAGATTTTCCCGATACATATGGAGAACCATCGCAGCGCAATACAGCCATGACGATAGCAACTGC
>CALLHT010000175.1 GCA_938009335.1 uncultured Rhizobiaceae group bacterium | reverse complement strand
CCGCACCCGTCCCCGCCGAGCGATCACGCTTCTGGCCGCAAGTTTTGTCTTGCGGCCTTTTTTGTTTGTTCCAGCGGGTTTCATACCCCTTTAGCGGGTGGACAGACGCAACCAGCCTAGCTACACACAACGTTTCGGTATCAAATTTGCAAGGACGCACAGACTGTAAAACAGAACTGTGTGAGATGAGAACATGAGCGGTGTAAACGAAATTCGGTCGGCTTTTTTGGATTACTTTTCAAAGAATGGCCACGAGGCGGTAGCCTCCAGCCCTTTGGTTCCGCATAACGATCCAACCCTGATGTTTACCGCTGCGGGCATGGTGCAGTTCAAGAACCTGTTCACAGGGCTTGAAACCCGTGACTATACCCGCGCGGCCACCTCGCAGAAATGCGTGCGTGCAGGTGGTAAACATAATGATTTGGATAATGTGGGCTACACTGCCCGTCACCACACGTTCTTCGAGATGCTGGGCAACTTCTCATTTGGCGATTACTTTAAAGAGGAAGCAATCACCCATGCCTGGACTTTGCTAACGAAAGAGTTTGAACTGCCAAAGGACAAGCTGCTCGTTACAGTGTACCACACTGATGATCAGGCCGCCGATCTTTGGAAAAAGATTGCAGGCATTGGCGATGACCGCATCATCCGCATTGCAACGAGTGACAATTTCTGGGCAATGGGTGACACAGGCCCTTGCGGCCCTTGTTCAGAGATCTTTTTCGATCACGGTGACCATATTTGGGGCGGACCTCCAGGCTCCCCTGAAGAAGATGGTGATCGATTTGTGGAAATATGGAACCTCGTCTTCATGCAGTTTGAACAGTTGTCTGTTGAAGAACGCATCGACCTGCCCAAACCGTCGATTGATACTGGCATGGGGCTTGAGCGTATTGCAGCCGTTCTACAGGGGCAGCATGACAACTATGATATCGACCTCTTCAAAGCGTTGATCGCAACAAGTGAAGAACTCACAGGCACTAAAGCAGAAGGCGATCAACAGCCAAGCCACCGCGTGATTGCAGATCATCTTCGCGCTACATCATTTCTGATTGCAGATGGTGTTCTGCCGTCAAACGAAGGACGCGGTTATGTACTTCGTCGCATCATGCGACGCGCCATGCGTCATGCGTCACTCTTGGGTGCAAAAGACCCATTGATGCACCGTCTCTTCCCTGCCCTGCGTGATCAGATGGGGGGTGCTTACCCGGAACTTGGACGCGCGGAATCATTGATTACTGAAACGCTTCTCCTTGAAGAGACCCGTTTCCGCAAGACGTTGGAACGCGGTCTTGGACTTCTGGATGATGCGACCGGCACCATGAACGAAGGCGATGAACTTGATGGCGCAACAGCTTTCAAACTGTATGACACCTATGGGTTCCCGCTTGATCTGACGCAGGATGCGTTGCGCCGCCGCGGCATTACCGTAGATGAAGATGGCTTTAATGCATCTATGGAAAAACAAAAGGCTGATGCGCGTGCCGCTTGGGCAGGTTCAGGCGATGCCGCAGACGATAAGATCTGGTTTGAACTGCGCGAACAACATGGCTCAACGGAATTTCTTGGTTACGATACGGAGATGGCAGAGGGCCTGATCCAGGCTCTGGTTGTTGACGGTCAATCCGTTGAAAAAGCGGAAAAAGGGACAGATGTCTCCGTCATTGTAAACCAAACCCCATTTTACGGCGAAAGCGGCGGCCAAGTCGGCGACACCGGTGAGATACGGTTTGAAGGCGGCGTGGTTACGATCACGGACACCAAAAAACGTGGAGAAGGACTTTTTGTCCATTCCGGATCAGTTTCGGAAGGCGAAATCATTGTCGGCATGCCAGTGGAGCTTGAAGTCAATCATCAAGCCCGCGCTGGTTCACGTGCGCACCATTCAGCTACCCATTTGGTGCATGAGGCGCTTCGCGAGATACTGGGCGATCATGTGGTTCAAAAAGGCTCACTGGTTTCGCCGGAACGCTTGCGCTTTGACTTTTCGCATCAAAAGGCAATTTCCGACAACGAAATGCAACAGATCGAAGAAATCTCAAACGAAATCGTTCGCCAGTCTTCGCCGGTGGAAACACGCTTGATGGCCGTTGATGACGCGATTGAAGCGGGAGCCATGGCGCTCTTTGGCGAGAAATACGGCGATGAAGTTCGCGTGGTTTCCATGGGCACCACAATTCGAGGCGAGAACGCCGGAAAGACCTATTCACTTGAACTGTGTGGCGGAACGCATGTGTCGAACACAGGCGAGATCGGTCTAATCCATATTCTGGGCGAAAGTGCAGTATCCGCAGGTGTTCGCCGGATTGAAGCGCTCACAGGCAATACAGCACTTGCCTATCTGGCAGAGCAGGAACAACGCGTGGCAGATATTGCCGGCGCATTGAAAGTGCCGCCTCATGATGCGGTCAATCGCGTCAATCAATTGCTTGAAGAACGCAAAAAGCTGGATAAGGAACTGGCCGAGGCACGCAAACAACTGGCGCTTGGCGGCGGCGGTGGGTCAGCATCTGCAGAAGTTGAAACCATCAACGGCACGCCATTTATGGGCCGTGTCATTCAGGGCATCGCGGCAAAAGAACTCAAAGGTCTGGTCGATGAAACCAAACAATCTATGGGTTCAGGCGTGGTGGCCATTGCAGGTGTGTCAGAAGATGGCAAGGTTGGCATCGTAGTCGGCGTCACAGAAGACTTAGTGGTCACACATGATGCCGTAACCCTGGTTCGTGCAGCCTCAGAAGCGGTAGGCGGAAAAGGCGGCGGTGGCCGCCCGGACATGGCTCAGGCAGGCGGACCAGACGCAGAAAAAGCGGATGAAGCGATCAGTGCCGTTAAGGCCGCGTTGGGTTAGAAAGCCCTATGCAGCGAGTTGCTGAGGGCTGCTCAAACGACGTGTCACCGCCAGATTATTCAAGGCAACATCAATGATCATATCCGGTGTGTTGACTTTTTTGTTGCTAGCAGCAAATCCGATCACGCATTCATAACGCCCCATGGAGGAGATTTGTCCACCCAAAACAGCCCGATAGCGATTACTGATAGAAGCCAAGTCATGCGCAGCAATGTCTGGCGTTAACACGGCGATCTTGTTCAAGTCGAGTTTAGCAACAACATCATAATCGCGCGCTGTACCTTGAATACTGCTCGCAACGTTCAGCATGGCATCTTTATAATATGAAGACTGAGCATTCACCTCGATGATCAACACGCCCAGAGTTTTGTCGAGCGCAATTGACTCTTCAAGATAGCTTTCCATCACAAGCTTGAAATATTCGAGATTTGAAAGTCCGGTAAGAGGATCGCAAAAATCTGAGTGACGCCCCGCCTCAGCCTTGAGCGCAATCAACTTCCGCTCACGGTTGCGCATCAACATGTCCGGCTTAAGAACGATCAGCGAGAAAAAGAAACCCGCCATCATAATCGCAAAACTGGATACGGTAAGTGCTTCTGCTTGTGTAAGATCAGCAAAAATTGCCTCGCGGTTCCCGCCATCAAGCGGAAGCCCAAAATACGCATTATACCCAACGAGAATTGCACCAACACCGAATAACCACGTGTTAATGCCAATCATCACCTGATGATTATTGTCCGACTGACGACGTTTCATTGCCCCTCCGAATAAACTCTGATTACTCGTGCTATTATGTCGTCAGTATGCTGTAGAAAGGTTATTTACTGGTAAAAGGAATGTGTAAAATTCTGGACAAAGCCACCAAAACTCTGGAACTAAAATGCTATCCCATTGCTTTCTGTAGATTTTCGTCGATTTTGTCGAGGAAACCCATTGTCGAGAGCCATGGCTGGTCAGGGCCGATCAACAACGCCAAATCCTTGGTCATATAGCCGGATTCAACCGAACCTACACACACTTCTTCAAGCGTCTTTGCAAATTTCGCAAGTTCCGCATTGTCATCAAGCTTGGCACGATGCGCAAGACCACGCGTCCAAGCAAAAATCGAAGCGATTGAGTTGGTTGAGGTTTCTTCGCCTTTCTGGTGTTGGCGGTAGTGACGGGTAACCGTACCGTGAGCAGCTTCTGCCTCTACCGTCTTGCCATCCGGGCTGATCAGCACCGAAGTCATAAGCCCCAGAGAACCAAAGCCTTGCGCTACCGTGTCAGACTGAACGTCACCGTCGTAGTTCTTACACGCCCAAACATATCCGCCGGACCATTTAAGGGCAGACGCAACCATATCGTCGATGAGACGATGCTCATACCAGATTTTTGCCTCTTCAAACTGGTTCTTGAACTCAGCCTGATACACATCTTCAAAGATATCCTTGAACTGACCGTCATAGGCTTTGAGGATTGTGTTTTTAGTCGAGAGATAACACGGCACACCGCGCGCCAATGCGTAATTCAAAGATGCCCGCGCAAAATCGCGAATCGAGTCATCCAGATTATACATTGCCATAGCCACACCTGATGAAGGCGCGTCAAATACTTCATGTTCAATCTCTTGTCCGTCATCACCAACGAATTTTACAGTCAGCTTGCCTTTGCCCGGAAAGCGGAAATCAGTTGCGCGATACTGGTCGCCAAAGGCATGACGCCCGACAATGATAGGCTGTGTCCAGCCTGGCACCAAGCGTGGCACGTTTTTACAAACGATCGGTTCACGGAAAATAACCCCACCCAGTATGTTACGGATTGTGCCATTCGGCGAGCGCCACATCTTCTTGAGGTTGAATTCTTCAACGCGCTGCTCATCCGGCGTAATGGTCGCGCATTTAACGCCGACACCATATTCATTGATAGCATTAGCTGAATCGATTGTAATTTGGTCATCTGTCGCATCGCGGGATTCGATACCCAAATCGTAGTATTTCAAATCGATATCAAGGTAGGGATGGATCAGCTTATCCTTGATGAACTGCCAGATAATGCGGGTCATCTCGTCGCCGTCGAGTTCGACCACCGGATTATCAACCTTGATTTTCGCCATAAAACATTCCTTCGTGAAAACGGACCGCGCATAAATTTACGGGTTTTGGGGATTCTGAATTTGGTATAGCAAACTACCTAACTTATGCAAATTATCCCAATGGATTATTCCACCCAACCGTTCACGGATTTATGAACATGCTCAAACATCTGGAAAAACGCCGCACTTTTAAAATTATTGGTGATACCGCAACACCCTCCGGAACACCTGACGTTACCGCGGATGAATTGGATACAATCCTTGCAAGTGCGGGCAATGCTCCGTTTCATTACCCGTGTGACCGCACACATATGGAAACCATGCCCTCACCTGTTCCTTGGCGCTGTCACAAACTGAATACAACAGCCTGCCATGGCCTTATGCAAACAATGCTAGAAGACGGCGACACGACCAAGGTTCCCAATATGTTGGCCGCTGCACAGTATTTATTGCAGGTTACGTGGTTACCCGATCCCGGCACTATTTTAGGCGATGTCACATCAAAAGATGAGTCGGTCTTTGCCGGCACCCTGCGAAACATGGAACATATCGCGGCAGGTTCGGCATTCATTCAATCTCTGCTGCTGGCTGGCGAAGCGGCGGGCTTTAAGACCTATTGGTCGAGCGGCGGGCCATTGCGAGGTAAGGCAGTCTTTGATGCGCTTTCAATCCCGACGACTGAACTGCTGCTGGGGTCGGTTTTTCTATTCCCAAATGAGCCGGAAAATGCCGAAATTAAAGCGGGAAACCTCGCAACCAAGCGCGGTGTTGTGAGTGATTGGTCGAGATGGTGTAAACTGTGATGACATTATGCTCAAGACTTATGGCAAAAACCGCCAAAACCCGCTAAAGCACACTCAATATGATCCTAGATACCCTATTCGGAATTTTGACATGACAAACGAGACCCGCACCGAAACCGATTCCTTTGGCCCGCTGGAAGTACCAAGCGATAAGTATTTTGGCGCACAGACCGCCCGTTCTCTGATCAATTTTCCCATTGGCACTGAAACGATGCCCTTACCGCTTGTTTCTGCCTTAGGCGTCGTCAAACAAGCTGCAGTTCGCGTGAATATGAAGCTGGGTCTGATGCCGGAAGATCTGGGCAAGGCCATTGATCAGGCAGCAGGTGAAGTGGTGGCAGGCGATCTCGATGATCATTTCCCGCTTTCCGTCTGGCAGACAGGCTCCGGAACGCAGTCCAATATGAATACAAATGAGGTGGTATCCAATCGCGCAATTGAAATTCTGGGCGGTGTGATCGGTTCGAAGGACCCCGTGCACCCGAATGATCATTGTAATATGGGCCAATCATCCAACGACACATTCCCAACCGCCATGCACATTGCTGCAGCACGAGAGTTTAATCAGACTTTACTCCCTGCCCTCAACTACTTAGCGGATGCGATTGAATCAAAGTCTGAGGCCTTCAAAGACATTGTAAAAATCGGCCGCACCCACACACAGGACGCAACACCCCTCACCCTTGGACAAGAATTCTCTGGCTATGCCCACCAATTGCGTATGGGGATCGCCCGCGCTGAGCAGGCAGTCGATGGATTATACGAACTGGCCCAAGGCGGCACCGCGGTCGGTACAGGACTTAACTCACGCGTGGGCTTTGCAGAAGACTTTGCAGCAGAAGTTGCAGGCATTACCGGATTGCCATTCCGCACCGCACCAAACAAGTTTGAGGCGCTCGCTGCAAACGATGCATACGTATATGCCCATGGCGCGTTGAATACAGTCGCCGCATCTCTCTTCAAGATCGCAAATGATCTGCGCTTGTTGGGCTCAGGCCCACGTTCGGGACTCGGGGAAATTTCTCTTCCGGAAAATGAACCGGGCTCCTCTATCATGCCGGGCAAGGTGAACCCGACCCAGTGTGAGGCAATGACCATGGTCTGCTGTCAGGTGATGGGCAACCAAACCACAATTTCGATGGCAGGCACGCAAGGGCACTTTGAACTGAATGTCTATAAGCCAGCCATGGCAAACGCGATGCTGCAATCTATTCGTCTGATTTCAGATGCGTGTATGTCCTTCGCTGACAAATGCGTGGTGGGCATTAAGGCCAATGAAGACAACATCAAAACGCTGATGGAACGCTCTCTCATGCTGGTAACTGCTCTTGCGCCTACCATTGGTTATGACAATGCGACAACGATTGCCAAAACCGCACACAAAAACGGCACAACTCTAAAAGAGGAAGCATTGGCGCTTGGCTTTGTCACGGAAGAAGAGTTTGACGCCGTGGTACGCCCTGAACTGATGATCGGGCCGAAGGA
>CALLHT010000174.1 GCA_938009335.1 uncultured Rhizobiaceae group bacterium | reverse complement strand
CCATCACCGTAAACCCAAGTATCGCCCGAAGGTGAGGCCAAAGAAACAGTGGGCATTTTCTCCGGCACATCAAGTCCATGCACTTTATGGCTCCAGCCAAATGCGTTGATACCCAGCATGACGATGTTCTTGATCCGGTCGCTCTCAGATCGATCTTTCCCAAGCAGGTCGAAGATAGCCTGACCGTGCGCCCAGACTTCCATTTGCCGTGCGCTGATAGACGAACGCACCGACATATCAGGCCCCGCCCATTTCACGCGCGTTTTGGGATCCACAGACTGCCAACGTCTACCCATATCACGGGATAGGTTAGCCCATGTTTCCAAAAGCTCCTTGCCCCGCTCTGTAATCTTGCTGTTTTCATGATCACGTAACTTCCCCGCTTTCAGCGCGCCGAATAATTCTTCGAACATCGCAGTAAAAGCATCTGGGTCGTTTAATGATAAATCTGCACCCAAATTCCAGAAATGCAGATGCACAAGGATGTCGTTGATGGTCCATCCTTTAAACTGGGTGGGTTGTTCGAAATCCGCACTTTTGAGATCCGACACAAGGCTCATCAAAACTTCGCTTTCTTCCAGAAAGTCTATCGCCTGCTGCATCAAGGCCTCCTAAAATCGATCGGCAGAATAGGGTGACATATCGACATTTGGCGTCTCCCCTGTGATCATCTGCGCCAACCATCGCCCGGTCTTTGGACCACCTGTCAAACCAAGATGCTGGTGACCGAAGCCTGCCCAGACATTTTTTGCCTTTGCGAAAGCACCAACAAGCGGCAATGAATCTGGTGTAGAGGGACGATGCCCCATCCATTCATCAATGCGTTCGTATTGTAAATTCGGGAAAATCTCTTTGGCATTGCGTTTGATCAGCTCAATCGGGGCACGGCTTGGTGGGGCGTTAAGGCCACCAAATTCAACAATGCCCGCACAGCGCAACCTTCCATTCATTGACGTTGCCGCAAACTTCTTGGATGTTATCATGACGGGGCACGTGAGATTGACATCGGCGCCGACGAATTCCACGTGATATCCGCGTTCAGATTCAAGAGGTATGCGCATACCCAGCTTCTTTGCCAGATGTACCGACCAAGCACCGGCGGTCAGCACAACGTTATCAGCATCCACAAAACCATCAGGTGTCTCAACGCCAATAGCAACACCGTTTTCGAGTTTGATATCGTCGACAGTTGCGATCATCAAATTTCCACCTTGCTCTACAAAATGCTGAGCAAGAGCTTTTGTGTAAGCGCCCGGGTCTTTGATATGGCCATGATTTGGACATCTCACCCCAAAGTCAAACTTCCCTGCCATGTCGGGCTGATGGTTTGAAACGCCGTCTTTATCCAACGGCTCAAACTCAATTCCAAATTTTTCCCTGATATCCCAAGCAAGCTGGTCTTTACGAAAATCCTTCTCAGTGTCGTACACAAATAGATAATCGCCGGTCGCCAAAAATTCTTCTGCGGGGGTTCCCTTTGCCAAAGCCAGATGTTGATCAGCGGTGTCATGCATCATGTTTGCAAGTCCACCGGCAATTCTTTCCAAATCAGCATGATTGGCCGTACGCAGATAGGGAATGAGAAAAGGAAGCAATTTAGGTAAATAAGACCAGCGTAAAAAAAGCGGTTCATTCGGGCTGAACAACATGCCCGGTGCCTTTTTCAACAAACCCGGAACGGTCACCGGCACAATTGCAGCGGCGGCCAATATTCCAGCATTGCCATATGATGTGCCGGCTGCTGGCCCTTCGCGATCAATAAGAGTGACTTTAACACCTGCACGCTGCAACCATAGCGCAGTAGATACGCCTACTATACCGGCACCAATAACAACCGTATGCTCTGCTTTGTTCATGAACCTTCCTCCGCAGATCACACAATCATCTCAAATTGCATCGCGCAAGAAAAAACCCCGGAGCATAGCCCCGGGGTTTTTTGTCTTCTATGTAGGGAGGAAATTACACAGAATAATACATGTCGAATTCGACTGGGTGAGGTGTATGCTCAAAGCGGATAACCTCTTCCATTTTCAGTTCGATGTAAGCTTCGATTTGATCTTTGTCGAACACGTCGCCTTCGCAAAGGAACTTATTGTCTTTTGCAAGGCTATCAAGTGCTTCACGCAGAGAACCACAAACAGTAGGGATGCGCTTCAACTGGCTTGGCGGAAGGTCGTACAAGTCTTTGTCCATCGCGTCGCCCGGGTGGATCTTATTCTTGATCCCGTCAAGACCCGCCATCAACATTGCAGCGAATGCAAGATATGGGTTTGCTGTTGGGTCCGGGAAGCGAACTTCAACACGCTTCGACTTCGGCGAAGAACCAAATGGAATACGGCAAGACGCTGAACGGTTGCGAGCAGAATATGCAAGAAGAACCGGAGCTTCGTATCCAGGAACCAAACGCTTGTAAGAGTTGGTTGATGGGTTTGTGAATGCGTTCAACGATTTTGCGTGCTTGATGATACCGCCGATATAGTAAAGGCAGTTTTCAGAAAGACCTGCATACTCGTTACCAGCAAATGTTGGCTTTCCGTCTTTCCAGATTGACTGGTGGACGTGCATGCCTGTGCCGTTATCGCCATAAACCGGCTTCGGCATAAAGGTTGCTGTTTTGCCGTATGCATGCGCCACTTGGTGTACTGCGTACTTGTAGATCTGCATCTTG
>CALLHT010000173.1 GCA_938009335.1 uncultured Rhizobiaceae group bacterium | reverse complement strand
GAACCGTCCTTCTGCAATATCAGACGGAAACACGAACTCGTTGATCTCACTAGGTGTGCCATGGGTGCAGAATAGACGGAACCCACCGATCTGAATGTCCAGAGATCGGGGAAGTGTTCCCATCCACTGTTTTGTTTCGTGATTGAGAGCGCTCTGGCAGAATGAAAACCATTGCGCAGATAATACGCTGCAGGCCGTATTTTCCTCAAAGCCGCATCCGCAATCGTCTCGCCCTGCCGCAAGAGATTCCTCGCAGTTTCCCATAATCATATGGCAGTTAAATTCTCGGACAAGGTCAGTTGTTTCCTGCGGTTGTCCGCAATAGGCCACTAAGTCACCGGTGAAGATGGTGTTTGCCGGGCCGAACCCATGCAGCTTAGCATAGTTAAGAATAGCATTGGTCGCCTGAAAGTTGCCGTATGCTCCACCGAAGATCAAAGCGCGATGTTCAACATCAATTGTCTCTATCTTGTCTTCCGTCACTACGATTGGCCCTTTTGTCCTAAAACAAGGCGATCAACTACGTCAAACTGGACCGCTTAACAAGAAAA
This sequence comes from uncultured Rhizobiaceae group bacterium, assembly GCA_938009335.1. Taxonomy (GTDB): domain Bacteria; phylum Pseudomonadota; class Alphaproteobacteria; order Rhizobiales; family Rhizobiaceae; genus JAALLB01. Next base: position 13,061 of record CALLHT010000173.1, on the reverse strand, counting down.
CAAATTGTTATAATCGCGCTATTCGCAAATTTCCTTGAAACGAGTGTTGTTTTAGGCCATTAGCGCGGAATGTCAGGAACCGATCATACACAACCTCTTTTTTCCGGTGGTCCGGCAATCATTTTGGTTGAGCCGCAGCTGGGTGAAAACATCGGCATGGTGGCGCGTGCCATGGCAAATTTCGGCTTAAGTGAGTTGCGGCTGGTCAATCCTCGAGATGGTTGGCCAAGTGAAAAAGCACGTGCTGCGGCGAGTAGGGCAGATCACGTGATTGATGGTGTGGTGGTATATGAAACATTGGAAGCCGCCATTGCGGACCTGCATCATGTGATGGCCACCACGGCACGACCACGCGATATGATAAAACCGGTTTTGCCACCGGAAGAGGCTTGCCAGCTGGTTCACGAGCGAGAGGCCCGCGATCAAACGACGGGCCTATTGTTTGGCCGCGAAAGATGGGGCTTGGAAAACCATGAAATCGCCCTTGCAGACGAGATTGTAACGTTTCCTGTAAACCCTGCGTTTGCGTCGCTGAATATCGCACAGGCTGTGTTGCTGATGTCTTACGAATGGATGAGGCAATCAGATAAAGTTTCGCAGACAGGATTTTCGTCGCCTGATACGAAACCGGCGCGGCGGGAAGCGGTTCAAAGTCTGCTGAAACATCTGGAAGATGCCCTGGAAGATGCCAATTACTTTTTCCCATCTGAAAAAGCGGATCGTCTACGGATGACGGTTCGCTCATTGTTTGTGAATGCGAAGTTGCAGGACCCGGAAATCCACGCAATGCATGGCATGATCGCTGCACTAGAACGCCGCTGGATCAAAAAGCAACAGGCAAAGGCCCCAAAGGCTAGTTCGGAGATCGGAAAAGAATAGTGGTCAAAAATCCACACTCTTGTTGAATCTGAGGAATATTCTTAACAAAACCTGATCATCGACTTGCAATAGTGGCCCGAATACGGCAAATCATGGTGAAGGGGTCGGCGTAAATATACCTTTATGGGGGAAGTGTTATTCATACTTGGTTGAACACAGTATCGAATTATTTCCGGTTTGTGTCTGCGCGCAAGTCTGATGTAAGTGCTGGAATATTGCCTGATATGCGCCTCCTCGTTGCAATCGGCCTTACCCTTTTCGTTGCAATAGTGCTCTCCTATCAGATCGCGGACCCAATGCTCTTGGATTGGTTAAGACAGGAAGCGCTTCCCGGAGTGTGGTGGATGGGTTGGATTACCCATGCTGGTAAATCTGACTGGATATTGGTTAGCACGGGTAGTGTCTTGTTGTTTATGTCTGTTTATCGCTTCCCAAATCTGAGTGCGTCACACTTTATTCACTGGCATCATATTTTTCTTAAGTTCTATTTTGCTTTCACCGCAGTAGCATTTAGCGGATTAATCGCAATTGCCTTGAAGAATGTTATTGGAAGAGCCCGTCCGGTATTGTTCGAAAATGGCGACTTCTGGATTGCGAGCCCATTTACCGACTCTTATCTCTACGCAAGTTTCCCGTCAGGGCATTCAACGACAATGGGCGCTATGATAGCCGTTTTGTTTCTTGTTGCACCCCGGCTATTTTGGATATTTACCCCTTTTGCCCTCATGGTTGCAGTAAGTCGATTTGTAATTGGAGTTCATTTTCCCAGTGACGTATTGGCAGGTCTAGCACTTGGAGTAATGTTTACTTGGATCTATGCGCGGGTTTTTGCTCGCAAACGCCTGTTATTTGAGTTTGGCCCCGATGGGCAGTTGCGGATGCGGAACTCGGCGGTTGATCGAGCCAGACGCCGCCTGCGTAAGAAATCCCAATCTCTTGCCGATTTGGGGTTCGGTTTGAGCCGAAGAGCTGCTAAAAACCGCGGGTGAGCATTCTCGTATTCGATTCTGGAATTGGTGGCCTCTCCGTCCTTCGAGAAGCCCGCGTTCTCATGCCCCAAAAACAATACGTCTATGTGGCGGATGACGCAGCATTCCCGTATGGCGATTGGGATGAAGAACCTTTGAAGCAGCGCATGATTACGTTGTTTGGAGAGCTCATTGAACGATACGACCCGGAAATCATGGTGATTGCCTGCAACACCGCGTCTACGCTTGGTATCGCACCACTAAGAGAAGCCTATCCTGATAAGATATTTGTTGGAACAGTGCCTGCGATTAAGCCTGCTGCTGAGCGAACAAGAAGTGGTGTCGTCTCAGTTTTGGCGACGCCAGGCACTGTGAAGCGTCAATATACCCGCCAATTGATCGATGAATATGCAACAAGCTGCCATGTGCGGCTTGTGGGCAGCACTAAGCTTGCTGCATTGGCTGAAACGTATCTAAGGGGGGGATTCACAGACGAGGCGGCTGTTGCGGCAGAAATAGCTCCTTGCTTTTACGAGCAAGATGGTAAGCGCACAGATATCGTCGTATTGGCTTGCACCCATTATCCGTTTTTGGTCAATCGAATGCGCAAAATGGCGCCTTGGCCAGTCGACTGGATCGATACGTCTGAGGCGATTGCCAGGCGCGCTGCTTCGCTGGCGCTGGATGTACACGAAGAAGCTGGCGAGAAGCTTTCAAGGGACGAGGCATTTTTTACCAGTAATGATGTAAGTGCAGGGACAAAAAACCTGTTGCTTGGCTTTGGTTTGCGGGTAGTCTAGCTCATCGCGTTTGCGCTCCATGGAGGGCCATATTCGCTTGACAATTATCGATGAAATGCGTAGGTACGCGCATCCTTACGATTATCGGTCGTGAGGTGTTTTACGTATCCCGTGTTCAATTTCACAAAACGTGCGTGAATTGGCCTGTCGTTCATTCCAAAAAGGATGAAAGAGGAGGGTGCGTTTCCTTCTAACTCGATACATTAAGTGTTGGGTTTAATTTATTGTTTTGAAACAAGGAAATGTAAATGAGCAAGCGTATTTCTACCAAGTACAAGATTGACCGCCGCCTTGGCGAAAACATTTGGGGCCGCCCAAAGTCTCCTGTGAACCGCCGTGAATACGGACCAGGTGAACACGGCCAGCGCCGTAAGGGCAAGCCATCTGACTTTGGTGTGCAGCTTCGTGCTAAGCAAAAACTCAAAGGCTATTACGGCAATATTTCAGAAAAACAGTTCCGTCGCATTTACGGCGAAGCAGTTCGTCAGAAAGGCGATACATCTGAAAACCTCATCGGTCTGCTTGAAAGCCGTCTGGATGCATTGGTCTACCGCGCTAAGTTTGTTGCAACTGTGTTTGCTGCGCGTCAGTTCATCAACCACGGTCATGTGAAGGTAAACGGTGGCAAAGTGGATATCCCATCATATCGCTGTAAGCCAGGTGACGTAATTGAAATTCGTGACCGTTCAAAGCAACTTGCATTCGTGCTTGAGGCGACTCAACTTGCAGAACGTGATGTTCCTGAATATGTGGATGCGGATCATTCAAAAATGACAGCGACATATGTTCGTAAACCTGCGTTTGGAGATGTGCCTTACCCGGTACAGATGGAACCAAACCTCGTGGTCGAATTCTACTCCCGTTAGGGGAAAACGGATCGGTATTTCGATCCAAAATACCTACCAGTTTCAAAGCCCGGCTGCGTGTCGGGCTTTTTTGTGATCAAAATCCGATATGATAAATTCGTGATCGTATGGTTTTGATAACCGTTACGTGATATTTGTTGCTACGGGCTAAGGTAAATATTACGTTGCGTAATGCAGTTAATTTGGGTTAAATCTGTTTGCACATTGCGCTAATTGTGATGAGGGATCGATGAAAAAGTTTACGGTACTTACTGCGGTTTTATTAGCGGGTTCGATGATATCCACGCCTGCTTTCTCGCAAACGCAGCAGCGCAAAACACTGTTTCAAGTCCTTTTTCCAAAAGCACATGAGCGCAAAGCGAAGCAGAAGCGTGCCAAAACTGAACGCCTACGTCAGCAGCAAGCAACTGCTCAAGCTCTCACAACCAAGAAAAAGAAAAAAAAGCCGCTTCCTAAAGTCGAAACCAGCAAAAACTATACCTATCGTGTTGCAAAGCGCGGGACGATCAACCTGAAACCTGTCGCGGTGAAGTTTGCGTCTGTGACGGTAATTTCTAATCAGCCTGAGGGCGATAACCAAAATACCGCTGTGCAAGAGCAACCGCAAATCTCGCTGATGACTGCTGATATTGTGGACGCGGGCAAGCTTAAGTTTACTGCAGAACAGCATATCGCGGCCGCCATTTCAGAATATTACTCGGACAATCAGGATTACATCTGGGTAAACGAGCTGGGTGAGTGGAGCGCAAAAGCGCGGTCAGTTCGCAAACTGCTTGCAAATGCTGAGAGCTATGGCCTGCGTACTGAGGACTACGCAGTCGACTTAGAGAGAGTAAGTAAACATCAGGATAAACCAAAATTTGCTGCGGCTCGTTTGAAGAACGAAATTGCAATGTCTGTTGCTGTTCTGCGGTATGCTATGGATGCGGAGTACGGCACGATTAATCCCAACCGCTTGAGCGGTTACCATGATTTTCCTGTCTACGATGCCACTGCAGGCGACATATTTGAAGCAGTTGTGAATAAGGGGCTTCCGGCAAATAATCTGCGTGAACTGCATCCAACAAATGAAAAGTTTGCTGCATTGCGTGATGAACTGGCAACTTTATCCAATGTCGAAGATGATTTAATCGAGTTGCCGACGAAAGTCCTAATCAAGCCGGGGCAGAAAAACGATGCATTGAAAGATTTTGTATCGGCGATTGTTAAACGTGGCAGTATCAAGCTTATTCAAGAGCATTCAGCACTGCTGGCAAGCTATGACGGCAGCTCAAAGTACACCAAAGACATCGTTGCATTGGTGAAGACATACCAGAAAGAAGCAGGCCTTGGTGCAGATGGCATCATTGGACGCAATACGGCAACGGCACTTGCTGGTATTTCATCTGAAAACAAGATCACGCAGGTCAAGCTTGCAATGGAGCGTTTGCGCTGGTTGCCGGATGAATTCGGCGAGCGTCATGTCTTCATCAACCAGCCAGAATATCGCGCGCGTTATATTGAAAATGGCAATGAAGAACTCTCTATGCGCGTTGTCGTTGGAAAGAAATCAAACCAGACCAATTTCTTCTACGATGAAATAGAGTATGTTGAATACAACCCTTATTGGGGCGTACCACGTTCGATTATCGTCAATGAGTTTTTGCCAAAGTCGCTCAGTAATCCGGGATATCTGGACCAGCAGGGATACGAATTATCGACTTGGGGCGGAAAACGGATTTCGTCATCTTCGGTCAATTGGTCCAGTGTCGGGACGACACCAAATTTCTCTGTTCGCCAACCTCCCGGTGCAAAAAATGCACTCGGTGAGTTGAAGATCATGTTCCCTAACAAGCATGCGATCTACATGCATGACACACCTGCAAAAAGCCTGTTCAAGCGTCAGCATCGCGCCTTCAGTCACGGGTGTGTACGCTTGCATGATCCACGCGCTATGGCTGCGGCAGTTCTTGGCAAGAACAAGTCACGCATCAGCGCTGCAATTGCGCAGGGCAAGAACCAGACGGAACGCTTGAAAACGAAAGTGCCGGTATATGTTTCCTACTTTACCGCGTGGCCGCAGCAGGATGGCACCGTAAAGTACTTTGCTGACATGTATGGACGGGATACCCATTTGCTGAAAGCTATTGAGGCAACGGAAAAGGCGCGGAAAATTAGTATCGCGTCTTGATGTTTCTTTGTAGAAATTTCTGAAATTCTAAGCGTTCAGACAAGAAAAAGGCCGGTTCATCCGGCCTTTTGTGTTTCTATGGATTATTCTCTTATCGCTTCGCAAACGTGATCGTTCCCACGTTAAAGATTTTTCCGGATTTTGGATCTGTCCGGCTGATCTGAACATCAAACGCTTTCGCATTTTTGGAATTCAAACGGATTTTCGCTTCCACGTTTTGTTTAGAAACACGATCCCGAGCTTTAAAGCTAAAATTGATCTTGCTGCCACTGCGCTGGCCCGAAAAATTGGACTGTTTCAAATTTGCCAGCGAGCGGAACATAGAGGCGGTGTAAGAATTCTTACTACCATTCTGCTGGATGAACCCATTCAGGCTGAACACAAACCCGCTTACGGCGCAGTTGCCGGATAAGTTGATACGGGATGCGCCATTGGGTTTGTTGGACATTCTGCAGCGTATGGATTCATTTTTGCCTTTCGGAGAGGCTTTTACCAAGCCTTTGCCGCGCCATTTGCCAGACATATTCTCAAAGATTGCAGGCGAGGCGAAACTCGATGTTTGACTCACGGGTGCAAGAACAGCTGCTAGTGACAATGCACCTGCAAGAGTAAGTTTTTTCAGCATGGTTTCTGTTTTCCTCCAGAAGTCACTATTTCGTACAAACCACAGTCACGTCAGTCTACATCCTTATCCATTAATATCAGATAAGCAGGCAACTGAAAAATATCTGCCAAAAACGCAATGACCAACGTCATGATCACTACGGCAGAGAAGACGGCCATGGCAGGCAATGAACTGAAACTCATTACGATAAGGCCACCTGACAAGATCAGTGTTGTAGAAAATATGGCAGGCGTCACCTCTTTCAATGCTCCTTGAACAGCAGTTGAAGTTTCGTGATCTTTCCGGTTGATCATGTACTGATTGAGCATGTGAACGGAATCGTCCACCGCTATACCAAAGGCCACCGTAAGTGCTACCGTGATGGACAGATTGAGCGGAATGCCCATCATATAAAGGATCAGTTCCACCATCACAATCGGAAGCAGGTTCGGCACCAAACAGGCGAGCCCTAGTCGCCATGAGCCGGCCGCAAGCGAAATGATGAGGATAGAAAGCCCGACCGCCAAAATGAGGCTAATTCGTAAATTATCCATCAGGCGAGGGGCGACGACGCCCGAAAGAACAGGATAGCCGGTGACACGAACAGTATCGGCCAAACCTCTTTTGTCTAAAGCGTACTGCAGTTTGGAAAGCCGCACCTGCATATCGCTTGCAGATAAGTTGGCTGAAGAAAAGATTGTGACCAGCACTTTGTCTTTGTTTTCAGAGATAAACCGGCTTGTGAGGGCGCGGGGAATCTGGTCGATCAGATCAGCGCTGACGCGACCCCCGTGCTTTTTTATTTCGTCAGCGAAATCGGCAAGAGAATAAAACGAACCAGCTGGAAAAACATCTGTGACCGCATCAATCGTATCATATACACGCTGCTCGTTTTTCGGATCATCCAGCGCAAGCGCAAGATCCATATCAACCACAGCAAAAAGCGGGGTTGTGCCATTATACGTCTGGTCGATATAGCCTTCCGACTGTCCTACTTCAGAGGCGGTTCCCAAATAATCGATCAAACGGAACCGGCTATCGATCATTGAATGCGCAAACAACCCGAGACCACAGAGGATTATGCCTCCTGCCATGACACTCTTCCGCCAGCGTAAGAGCCGCATTGCGGGCGCCGCTATTGCAGAAAGCGCATGAGTGTTTGTGCCCTTAGGCTTAAAGCCGGAAAGCGTTGCCCAATACGCGGTTACAGGCATTCCGATCATAATGGCGAAGAAGCCACCCAAAACGCCAATTGCTCCAACAAGTCCAAGTTCAAAGAGGCCATTGTTTCCGCTGAAACACAGCGAGAGCAGTGCAGCACCAGTTGTGAGCGAAGAGATGCCGCACGCAGGACCGATCTCGCGGATGGCCTCCTCGAGCGCTTTAAGGGCATTTTCTTCGCGTTCGCAAAGGCTTTGCCATTTCAAATACAAATGCAGCGTATCGGCAAAAATGATGACGATCAGTAAAACCGGCAAAATGTTTGTGAGGAAGTTAAGTGAAGTTCCACTTAGACCAGCCCCGCCGAGAAACCAAAAAATCGCAAGCAGCGAAGGGAAAGCACATAGAAACATCGCAATCGGCGATCTAAACAGGACAAACGCCAGTATGGCACACAAAATGACAGCAAGCGGTGCGAGATAAGTAATGTCGGAGGCAATGGAGCGGATTAGATCAGACCGAATGGCGGGTTGACCCGCAATGCTTATAGAAATCTCGTCGGTTTCAAATTCTTTGCCGAGTTCTTCCAGTCCCCACATGGTTTCGCGCACATTGGCATCAATGATTGCATCGGCCTTTGTGTACACCACCATAACCGCGGAATCGAAATTCTCACTGAACAGCGATTGAGATGAAGGAATATCTTTGGCTAATTTCTTAAGAGATTGGAGAACTTGCTCATCAGTCTCAAATTCAGCGGGTAGGGCAGACTGCCACCCCAATTCCGGTCCTGCATACGTAACCATTGAAAAGATCGAAAGAATGCTCTCAACCCGGTCATCCAATTGGAATTCAAAGTTAAGCTCGCGGAACGTCTCAATGCCATCGACTGTTGCGAGGTTCGGCAAACGCATCAATATGACGGCGTCATTGTTGAAATCGCGGAATTCCGATAAAAGTTCGTCGTAATCGGTCAGTTCTTGTGAGCCGTCTCGCAAAATTTCAATATTTTCGCCGGAAAACTGCAATTTGTATACGCCAAATGCAGCAGCTAAACTCGCCAATAGCAGGGCGATTGTCGCAAGTATTGGTGCTCTAAGCGCAAAGAGCCCAAGTTTTTCCAGCCCAAATCCGTTCATCATGATCTGTGCGAATCCCTCAACATACCCCTGAGTAGAGTCTACTTCAGGAAAAGGGCAATTTCGACAGATAAGTTTATGAATTTATCGCGACGGGATTTGATTTATTAGAAGTATTGCTGGCCCTTCAAACTTGTATGGCCATCACGACCAATAATGATGTGGTCATGCACGGTAATTCCAAGAGAGGCAGAAACTTCATCGACTTTGCGCGTCATCTCTATGTCCGCTTTGGAAGGGGTGGGATCACCAGAGGGGTGATTATGCACCATGATGATGGCGGTGGCAGAGAGTTCCAATGCTCGTTTCACTACTTCACGCGGATAAACCGGCGTGTGATCCACTGTGCCGGTATGTTGAACCTCATCGCATATCAGTTTGTTTTTCTTGTCGAGAAAGAGGATACGGAATTGCTCGCGCTCTTCATAGGCCATCACGGCGGTACAGTAATCAAGGACTGCGCTCCATGAAGACAGAAGCGGGCGCTCCCTGATTTTTGACGAGACAATCATCTGGCTTGCAGCTTTCACAACCTGGAAATCCGTAATGGTGGCTTCGCCTATACCACTGATTTCTCGAAGACGTGCCGGAGAGGCGTTCAAAACTTCCGAAAAGCTGCCGAACACCGCGATCAAACGCTTTGCGAGCGGCTTCGTATCGCGCCGGGGTATTGAGCGAAATAACACAAGCTCCAGCATCTCGTAGTCTGCTAATGCTTCAGCGCCACCACGACGAAACTTTGCCCGTAGCCTCTCGCGATGCCCGCGCACTAATTCATTGTTGGTTTGCGGCTCCGAAAAGCCTTTCATTTCTTGCATCATTGGCCCCCACACGACCTTTGAAAACAGCAATAGACCTCTTAATAGGCCGTCTTCAGCTTGCAGAAATCATCCCTGCAATTCACACATATGGAGGGAGTGTATAGCCAGAAGGCGATGTCGTAAATATCTCACAACCATCTTCTGTTACACCAACGCTATGTTCGTATTGTGCCGTCAGAGAGCGGTCTCTGGTAACGGCAGTCCATCCATCTGAAAGAACTTTCACACTGGGCCGACCGAGATTAATCATCGGTTCGATGGTGAAAATCATGCCAGGGCGCAGTTCCGGTCCTTCGCCCGCACGCCCGTAATGCAAAATGTTGGGCGCGTCGTGAAAGAGTTTTCCAACCCCATGGCCGCAAAACTCACGCACAACAGAACACCGCTGAGCTTCCGCATAGACCTGGATTGCTTCGCCAATGTGCCCGGTTGTGTTGCCGGGTTTTACTGCCTCAATGCCAAGCATCAATGCGTTGTACGTAACTTCTATGAGGCGCTCCGCCGCGCGCTTGATCTGACCAACCGGATACATCCGGCTGGAATCACCGTGCCACCCGTCAATCACATAGGTTACGTCTACATTGACGATATCGCCTTCCCGCATTGGCTTTTCGTTGGGAATGCCATGGCAAACGACGTGATTGATCGACGTGCAGCAGGACTTGCGATAACCGCGGTAGTTCAGCGTTGCCGGAAGCGCGTCATGCGCTTTTCCAAACTCAACCACAAAATCATCAATATCCTGGGTGGATGTGCCCGGCTTGATAATGTGTGACAGTTCATCAAGACAGCGTGCTGTTACCTGACTTGCATTGCGCATGGCATCAAAGTCGGCTTGATTGTAGATCTTAATCGATCCGGTGTTCTTTAATGGAGCTGCAGCAGCTTCAATATAGGCGGTCATTCGTTACTCTCGCGCGTTATCACGTCATACTATTGGGATCATGTCCAAAGCGTCAATCTGGTCTGTGTGCACATTACACCGAATTGCATAGGCCTCAACTCCAGCGTTGGTCGCTCTTTTGAAGGCTTCTGCATAGGTGGGGTCAAGGTCCTCAGCAATTTTGAAACGGTCACCATCGCTACGTTGGATTACATAGAGCATTGCAGCGCGATTGCCATTGGCCACTTCGTTCGCCATTTCATCAAGATGTTTTGCACCACGTGCAGTCACGCTATCGGGAAACTCGTGAATGCCTTTTGTTCTTACAAAATGGACGTTTTTGACTTCAACAAACACATCGGGTTTGCCATCAGTTTCCAGCAAAATATCAATCCGTGAATTGGTTCCGTATTTTACTTCGGTGCGCAGTGTGTCGTAGCCAGTCAGTTCAGGGATCCGTGACGCCTCAATGGCTTCGACCGCCAGCTTGTTTGGTAAATTGGTGTTTACGCCAATGAGGCTGCCATCCACCTCGATCATCTCAAGGGAATAGCGTAACTTGCGTTTGGGGTTGCCGCTGTCCGAGATAAACGCGGGTATGCCGGGTTCTGTAAGGCCCAACATTGAGCCGGGATTGGCACAATGAATGGTAATAACTTCACCACTTTCCAACCGCACATCCGCCAGAAAGCGCTTGTAGCGCTTAACCAGCGTTGTGCGAATGAGTGGTGTCGGAAATTTCATTCAGTGCTGCCCCAAAGCACGGGTGAAGTTAGAAAAAACCACCCGGGTTCCACCAACCGGACTTTTTCGGTTTACCTTCCGGCTCGCTATTTTCTTCAGATTCAGTAACAGACATGCTCTCTGAGGCTGGCTCTTCTGAAACAGTTTCCTCCGAAACTTCTTCAGCAACCGTTTCAACCGGCTTTCGACGGGTGGTTCGACGTTTCGGTTTAGGAGCATTTTCTGCCTTCGGCGTTTCAGCTTCTTCGGCTGCTTCTTCGGCTGCTTCAGAAGAGGCTTCCTCTTTTGGTTCCGATTTAGGCGCGATAGGCGCTTTGCGTCTAACAGTGCTACGTCGTTTTGGTTTTTCTTCTTCCGTTACCTCAACTTCTGGCTGTGGCTCAGCAGGCGTTGCCTCTTTTGCTTCTGCAGGTTCCGCTGCAGGTGTTTCCGCGTCACCGTCATCTGTAGGCGAAGCCTCCGAAGCGTTTTCATCACCTTCGCTACGAGATTTACGTCCACCCCGTTTTCCACGGCGACGCTTCTTACGAGGCTGCTCTTCACCATCTTCAGAGGCTGGAGACGTCTGCTCTTCGCTTTCAGAAGCCTCTCCTGTTGTTGCTTCCTCACCTGCGTTTTCAGCATCAGCATCTTGTTTGCCACGGCGTCCACGGCCACGCTTGCGGCGACCGGGCTTTTCTTCATCATCAGAAGCTTCATCCGGGTCTAGCGCTTCAAGTGCGGCATCGTTCTGGAATCCGATTGGGGCAGGGGTGCCATCACCTTTTGCAGGTTCACCCTTCACCAGTTTGAATTCCTGACCGGTGATTTCCGGATTGCCCTCAATCAGGATCTTGAGACCGTAACGGCGTTCAAGATCAATCAAGGCTTCACGTTTGTGATTGAGAATATAAATAGCAATCGATGGCGTGGTCTGAACGATACAATCATACTTGTTGTGACGACTTACATGCTCTTCAATCGCTCTGAACACATGCAGCGCAATAGATGATTCTGATCTGACATACCCAGTACCTGCACAACTTGTGCAGAGGTCCATCGTGCTTTCGAGAACTGAAGCGCGCATGCGCTGGCGTGACATTTCCATCAAACCAAAATGCGAGATACGACCCACTTGAATACGAGCGCGATCGTTCTTCAGGCATTCCTTAAGCTTTTTCTCAACGGCACGGTTGTTGCGTCGCTCTTCCATATCGATGAAGTCGATCACAATCAGCCCGGCCAAGTCCCGCAAGCGCAACTGACGCGCAACCTCTTGGGCAGCTTCAAGGTTTGTCTGAAGTGCCGTGTCTTCAACCGAATGCTCACGTGTTGAGCGGCCTGAGTTCACATCAACAGCCACAAGTGCTTCAGTCTGGTTGATCACAAGGTAACCACCGGATTTCAGTGTAACCTGTGGAGACACCATTTCTTCAAGATGAGTCTCAACGCCGTATTTCGCGAAGATCGCCTGATTGTCCTTGTGAAGTTTCACTTTCTTGGCATGCGTCGGCATCAGCATCGACATGAAGTCTTTGGCTTCTTTAAAGCCTTCTTCACCGGCGACAATTACTTCGCCGGTGTCTTTGTCATAAAGATCGCGAATGGATCGCTTGATCAGGCTACCTTCTTCATAGACCAGACACGGGGCGGTTGACGAAAGGGTGAGGGTGCGAACCTGCTCCCACAATCGCATGAGATATTCAAAATCTCGCGTAATCTCGACATCTGTACGCGAAGCACCGGCTGTACGCAGAATAACGCCCATTCCGTTGGGGACTTCAAGGCCAGTGGCGATTGCTTTCAAACGCTTGCGATCTGCCGCATTGGTGATCTTGCGGGAAATGCCGCCGCCGCGTGCGGTATTCGGCATCAGCACCGAATATCGACCTGCAAGCGACAAATACGTCGTCAGCGCTGCGCCTTTTGTGCCGCGCTCTTCCTTGACGACCTGAACCAACAAAACCTGTCGGCGTTTAATAACCTCTTGGATTTTATATTGTTTTCGACTGCGGCGCGGTTGTGGCACTTCTTCAAGCGCATCTTC
>CALLHT010000172.1 GCA_938009335.1 uncultured Rhizobiaceae group bacterium | reverse complement strand
CTCGGGCATGACATAGCTCGTAATACTGCCTGCAATTATATCATCCGCAACAGCAACATATGCGTTGCGCCAAGCGAAAATTTCATCACTTGCAAGCCGGCTTCTTCCGTAGTCCAAGGCATCCATTGCGTCACCGCGATTGACAGCTTGCTGCCAAAACCACTGAGATATCCCGTGGCCAGCCATATTGTCCAAAATAGCCAAATCTGCGGCTTCTTTCTTTTGGGCTGGGCGTATAATAACTTCAGTCATATAAAGGGTCTCGCGGAATCGGTTCATCACCAATGGAGTTCGCAACATGGATTTGATTGATTACCTTGTTACCAACATTGCAGAAGCCCCGCGCATTGTGCGTTGGCCGGGCATATTTCTTATTGCTTTGTATTTGCTTCGTGCTTTCGGACATATTTTTCGTCTAAGACTTATCTCTGTGATAACCAACGTACTTTATGCAGTTATTATTGCTCTTTTGCTGGCTCGATATGGTGATCAAATTGCTGCCTATATGTATGGCTTATGGGATCAATATCAGGCCTCAAACAACAAGGGCCCCGCTTAAACCAACATTCCAACGGGGGTTTCGATGTATTTTTTGAAAGCGACTGCAAGTTCAGCCCCCAACGCGCCATCGATCACGCGGTGATCAAACGCAAAGGTTGCCGTCATCACCGTCGCAGCCACCAGCTCGCCATCTTTTACAACCGCCTGCTTCGCACCTGCACCAATCGACACAATTGAAGCATGCGGTGGATTGATAATGGAGGTGAAGTTTGAAACGCCAAACATGCCGAGATTAGAAACTGCAGTAGAACCGCCCTGATATTCCTGCGGTTTTAGCTTTTTCTCACGTGCCCGACCCGCCAAGTCTTTCATCTCTATCGAGATCTCTGAGAGTGTTTTTTGTTCTGCGCGCGCAACGATCGGTGTAATCAGCCCATCGGGAATAGCAACCGCCACACCCACATCAGAATGTTTGTGCAAGATACGTGCGCCTGAAGTCCAGGAAGCATTTGCCATTGGCACATCTCTTAATGCCATCGCCATTGCTTTGATGATGAAATCGTTCACAGAAACTTTGTAGACAGGCTTCTCATTCTCTCCAATTGGAGCCGCTTCGTTGATCTGCTTGCGCAGCTTTAACATGGTGTCCAGCTCACAATCCATCGAGATATTATACGATGGAATTGTTTGAGTAGATTCAGTCAGGCGCGCGGCAATCGTTCTACGCATGCCATCGTGCGGCAAGACCTCGTATTCATCTTCTTTGTAGAATGCCAACACCTGTTCATCATTCATACTTTGAGCGGCAGGAGCCGACGAGATGCCAGATGATGCGGTGGCCACCGTTGTAATATTGGATTTGCCTTCAACATCAGCCTTCACGATGCGCCCATGTGGACCACTGCCACTAATTGCGGAAAGATCAATGTTGTTCTGCTTCGCAATACGGCGAGCAAGAGGCGTTGCAAATACTCTATCGCCTATATGTTCTGGCACTGATTTATTCTTAAATTCTTGGCTAAGATTGGGCGCGGAAGATTTAGTTTCGGGTTCTTTTTTCTCGGATTTATCTTCTTTTTCCGTAACAGTTTCAGAGTTCCCGTTTCCGCTCGACGCAGCAGCAGAAACGTCCTCACCCTCTTCTGCCAATACAGCAATCACCGCATTGACCTTCACGCCTTCCGTTCCGGCCTCAACATGAATTTTAGCAATCGTTCCTTCATCTACCGCCTCAACTTCCATCGTCGCTTTGTCGGTTTCAATCTCGGCAATCACATCACCGGGTTCCACCTTGTCCCCTTCCTTCACCAACCACTTAGCGAGGTTGCCCTCCTCCATCGTGGGTGAAAGTGCTGGCATGGTAATATCAATCGGCATTGCCTGTTTCTTTCTCTCTAATTTTCTGTTTCAAACTTGCCGTCATTCATCAGCATGTTTGTAGTTATATGTATCTTGCCATCATCAGCCGGCACCCATTCAGCCAGCCGCGTTAGGCGCTTTTGTTCGTCTGCTACTTTGCGGATCGCTTCTTCCTCAGACAACGATCGATTGGTCAACGTTTCGAGCGCCTCGTGACTAATCTCTAGAACTACCTTACGTCCATCAATCAGAACTGACTTGCCAAGCCTGTCATACCGCAAAGATTTAAGATCAAGCCTCTGCATTCCTTTACCGATATGTCACTTGTTTCACTGCAGCGACCACTTCTTCAACATTTGGCAGCGCAAGTTTCTCCAAATTTTCTGCATATGGCATCGGCACATCTTTACCGCAGATCGTAACAACTGGCGCATCGAGATAATCAAAAGCCTGCTGCACTATCTGAGATGCGATATGATCGCCAACTGATGATTGCGGGAACCCCTCTTCCACCGTCACCAGCCGGTTGGTTTTCTTCACAGAATTGATTACCGTTTCCATATCCAATGGTCGAATGGTACGAAGGTCGATAATCTCGACATCAATGCCCTCAGCGGCTAATTTTTCCGCCGCTTCAATTGCGTATGTCATACCAATGCCGAACGAAACGATGGTCGCGTCGTTTCCGGATTTATGGATACGCGCCTTGCCGATGGGCAGTACCCAGTCATCAACATCAGGCACATCAAACGATTGCCCATACAGGATTTCATTCTCCAGGAACACAACCGGATTAGGGTCGCGAATGGCTGCTTTCAACAAGCCTTTTGCATCTGATGCAGAATACGGCATCACCACTTTGAGGCCAGGAATATGACTGTACCAAGCTGCATAACACTGCGAGTGTTGTGCCGCGACACGAGCCGCAGCGCCATTGGGCCCACGGAAGACCATTGGGGCTCCCATTTGACCGCCGGACATGTAGAGCGTTTTAGCTGCAGAGTTTATGATCTGATCTATTGCCTGCATTGCGAAATTGAACGTCATGAATTCAACAATCGGCTTCAAACCCGCCATCGCCGCACCGACACCGATACCGGCAAACCCATGTTCTGTAATCGGCGTATCGACAACACGACGTGATCCAAATTCATCCAACAAGCCCTGCGTAATCTTGTATGCGCCCTGATATTCAGCAACTTCCTCACCCATGATGAATACATCATCATCTTGGCGCATTTCTTCAGCCATCGCAGAGTTTAGTGCTTCACGAACCGTCATAGAGACCATAGCAGTCCCTTCCGGCACTTCCGGATCTGCTGCAACTTCAATGGCAACCGGTTCCGGCGCACTTGCCTCAACTGTCGTTTCTTCAGAATTGGCTTCAGTTTGCTTTTCTTGAGGCGATGCAGCCGGCGCTTCTATCGTCGAAACATCCTCACCATCTTCTGCAAGAAGAGCAATTACGGAATTTACCTTCACGCCCTGCGAACCCTCGGCGATCATGATCTTCGCAATGGTGCCTTCGTCAACGGCTTCTACTTCCATGGTCGCTTTGTCAGTTTCAATCTCCGCGATCACATCACCTGAGGAAACAGTATCTCCCTCTTTGACGAGCCATTTGGCGAGATTTCCCTCTTCCATGGTCGGGGAAAGCGCAGGCATCAAAATCTCTACTGCCATGATTATGCCTCCACTAGAATATCGGTATATAGTTCGGAAACGTCCGGCAGTGGATTGGTCTGGGCAAACTCTGCTGATTTAGCAACAATCGAGCGGATGTCTTTGTCCATTGCTTTCAATTCGTCTTCCGTCGCCATTTTGCCCTCAAGCAAACGCTGTTTCACCTGCTCAATTGGATCTTGCTCCGCGCGCATTTTCTGCACTTCGTCTTTGGTTCGGTATTTGGCTGGGTCTGACATTGAGTGCCCACGGTAGCGGTAAGTTTCCATTTCAAGGATGATTGGGCCCTTCCCGCCACGAACAAATTTTACGGCATGATCGGCTGCAGCTTTGACAGCGCGAACATCCATTCCATCCACATGCATGCCTGGAATATTGAAGGACGCACCGCGCTGAGAAAAATCCGTTAAGGCTGATGATCGTGCCACAGCAGTTCCCATCGCGTACCTGTTGTTCTCGATGATGTAAATTACTGGCAAGTCCCAGAGCGACGCCATGTTGAAGCTTTCATAGACTTGACCTTGGTTTGAGGCGCCATCGCCAAAATAAGCCACGCTGAGACTA
>CALLHT010000171.1 GCA_938009335.1 uncultured Rhizobiaceae group bacterium | reverse complement strand
GTGGGTGCGGCAGTTCGCAAAGAAGCGGCTGAGTAGTGCATTGTAATATTTGCTGAAATTAGCCCTGACCGCAAGATCAGGGCTTTTTTGTTTGGAGAATAGAAATGACTGTAGATGTTTCTGAACTCATTGCGCTGCGCCGTGACCTGCATCAGCATCCGGAGCTTGGTTTCCAAGAAGAACGTACGAAACGCATTGTTGCAGATTACCTCAGAAATCTCGGACTCGAAGTGCATGAAGGTGTTGGCGTGGTTGGTGTTTTGCGCGCTGGAAAAGGAAATCGTGCGATTGGCCTTCGAGCGGATATGGATGCGCTTCCGATTTCTGAAGTTGGAAGCCATACTCATATCTCGCAAAATAGCGGCGTCATGCATGCATGCGGTCATGATGGGCATACGACGATGCTATTGGGCGCAGCGAAACAATTGGCCTCCGACCCGAGTTTTGACGGCACAGTCGTTTTTATTTTCCAGCCGAATGAAGAACTTGGCCTTGGTGCAAAAGCCATGCTGGAGGAAGGATTTCTTCAGCAGTTCCAGATTGAAGAAGTCTACGCCATCCATAATTTACCCGGCGCTCCACTTGGTCAGGTATCTACCCGGTCCGGATTGATCTGTTCTTCAGAAAGTATTTTCAAGATATCGATCCAAGGGCAGGGCGGGCACGCCTCCATGCCACAGGCAGGTCGTGATGCAATAACCATCGGAGCAGAGGTTGTTCGCACGCTGCAGACCATCGTGTCGCGCAAGCTTGCGCCGGGAGCGGGCGCTGTAGTTTCTGTGACAGAGTTCATCACAGACGGTCAACGCAATGTATTGCCCGGTAGTGCAACCCTGAAAGGCGATGTGCGTGCGCGAAGCCCTCAAGACCGCGAAGATATCGAACGGTATATGCGCCAGACCGCACAAGGTGTGGCTATCACGCATGATGTTTCGATTGATGTTGAGTTTGATAATGAATTCATGGAGACCATCAACGCAGAAGAGCCAACCGAAGCCGTTGTGCGGGTGGCCGAGGCTTCAGGTTTGGATACGATCGGCAATCGTGAGCCGATGAGCTTTTCCGAAGACTTCGCACAATTTACTGCCGCAGTTCCGGGGTGCTTCTTGTTGTTAGGAAATGGCGAAGAAGGTGCGCATGGCCAACCGCTGCACTCAAATGACTATGATTTTAACGATGAACTACTGGAGATCGGGCCGAAACTCTGGGCGGATTTGGTGCGGGATAGGTTGGGGCGCAAATAGGCGGTTCCTGAATTAAGTTGGGTTAATGCCTTTCTTCACAACCATTTCATACTTTCGCACTGTTGCCATTTATGTCACAGCCGCATAAACCTGTGTTTTAATACAGAACTTATCAAACAGGTTTCCCCCATGAACATTCATGAATATCAGGCTAAAGCACTACTCAAGGAATTTGGTGCTCCGGTGGCGCAGGGCTTTCCGATCCTTACTGCAGATGATGTCGAGGCCGCAATTGATGCACTTCCGGGTCCACTTTACGTGGTAAAAAGCCAGATCCATGCGGGTGGTCGCGGGAAGGGTAAGTTCAAAGAGTTGCCTGAAGATGCAGCTGGTGGTGTTCGTCTTGCGTTTTCTGCGGACGAAGTTCGCTCGCATGTTTCTGAGATGCTTGGGAACACGCTTGTCACTAAGCAGACAGGCCCTGCAGGCAAGCAAGTAAACCGGCTCTACCTTGAGGACGGTGCCGATATTGATCGTGAGCTTTATTGTTCAGTGCTCGTTGATCGCGAGACCGGTCGTGTCTCCTTTGTCGCATCTACCGAAGGTGGTATGGACATTGAGGCGGTTGCTGAAGAAACACCTGAACTGATTCACACAATTGCCATTGATCCTGAAACCGGCTGCACAGCGGACGATGTGGCGAAACTCGTTGCGGCATTTAAACTGGATGGCGCTGCGGCTAAGGATGCAGAAGATCTGTTCCCGCTACTCTATAATGCGTTTGTCGAGAAAGACATGAGCCTTCTCGAAATCAACCCGCTGATTGTGATGAAAGACGGCCATCTTCGCGTGCTGGATGCGAAAGTCTCTTTCGATGGCAATGCTGAATTCCGTCATGGCGAGCTTGAAGAACTTCGCGACCTGACCGAAGAAGACGACAAGGAAATCGAAGCTTCCAAATATGACCTTGCTTATATTGCACTCGATGGCGACATCGGCTGCATGGTGAATGGTGCAGGTCTTGCGATGGCCACCATGGACATCATCAAGCTCTATGGTGCATCACCTGCGAACTTCCTTGATGTGGGTGGTGGTGCAACTGCTGAGAAAGTGACAGCCGCGTTTAAGATCATCACTTCTGATCCCAATGTGAAAGGCATTCTTGTCAACATTTTTGGCGGCATCATGCGTTGTGATGTGATTGCGGAAGGCGTTTTGACTGCGGTGAAAGAAGTGGGTTTGAAAGTGCCGCTTGTTGTTCGCCTTGAAGGCACAAAAGTGGAAGAAGGCAAGGCAATGATCAACAATTCCGGTATGGATGTGATCGCGGCTGATGATCTTGATGACGCTGCGCAGAAGATCGTTAAAGCGGTTAAGGGGTAAGCAGCTTTGGATTATAGCACTCTGCTACTTTTTATTGCTACAGAAACTCTGCTTAGTCTAACGCCTGGGCCTGCTGTGCTATTGGTAGTTGGTTTGGCGCTTCGCTATGGGTTCAAACTGAGTTTAGCGTCAGCTTTCGGAATTGTTGCAACTAATGCGGTCTATTTTCTTTTGGCTGCGTTGGGTGTTGGTGCAGCGATCTTGGCATCAGCAACACTGTTTACAATCATCAAATGGTTAGGTGCTGCTTATCTGGTTTATCTTGGTCTGCAAATGCTTGCCCCAATTGCCAAGCGTTTATTGTCTTCGAAATCTGACGATACCGCAGCCCTTGATCTCGCGACTGCTTGGCAAGGTGCAGGCAATAGACAACAATCCTATAAGAGTGCGTTTGTGAAGGGGTTTGTCCTGCAAGCCTCCAATCCAAAGAATATTGCTTTCTTTGTGGCGATCTTACCTCAGTTCATATCTCCCGACGGAAATGTCGCACTTCAGCTTCTTATATTGGGCATTGCTTCTGTATTGCTGGAATTACCAATACTCATTGTTTACGGTCTTGCATCTGCGGGAACTGCGAAGATTATGACTAAACGCATTGTCGAGTGTATCGAAGGGGTCGGCGGTGCTGTGCTAATCGGTTTAGGCGCGGCTTTGGCTTCTCTCGAAAGGAAAACTTTATGAGCTGTCAGGGTAACGTCGGTTATATTTTGTATGGAGTAGGATAAGAACGTGAATTTTTTCCGAAAGACAATCTTTGCCGCTGGGCTGCTGGCTGCATCAGCTATGCCGGTCTTCGCTCAGTCTGACGCACCTACCGAGGACACTGACCCGGTTCTAGTCTTCAATCGCGTATGCTACGCACAAGTGCCTGTGCTGGACAATATCCGCGACATGTCTGCGCGCTTTGCATGGGAATCAATGGGTGGCGAAGATTTAAAACAGTTCACCACGATTGAAAATCCGGATGTGCTGGAAGGCTGGGATGTTCGGATTGCAAAGCGCCTTTACCGTCTTGGAATTATCCAGACTGGCGTAACCGGCAATTTCAAAGAGAACTTCCCTGAATTCGCTGCGGGCACAACAACTGCCTGTACGCTAATTCTTGATGGACGTGATAATGCGGAAATTATTCTGGAACGTATGAACTCGCTCGTTCAAAAGGAACCCGTGAGTTCAAATGTGCCGGATGGTGATTTGCTTACATCAACATGGGCGGGTGGCAATGAGGATTTCAAGGTCTTCGTTTTCTACAAGTCTGACCAAAACAACAAAGCCAACCTCATCAATGTGACAATCCTGTCGAAAGAAAAACTCTAACCAATTCCTTGGTGTTCGCGGGACTTTAAGTCAGTGAACCTCCAACTACAGTAATTCAACTTATCAACGGAACATCCAATGTCTATTTTGATCGATCGCAACACTAAAGTTCTCGTACAGGGCCTGACGGGTAAAACCGGATCATTCCACACAGAACAGTCTATGGCCTATTTCGGGACGCAGATGGTTGGCGGAACGCACCCGAAAAAGGGCGGAGAAAAATGGACGGGTTCGAATGGCGAAGAATTGCCGATTTTTACAACCGTTGCTGAAGGCAAGGAGCGCACAGGTGCTAACGCTTCTGTTGTCTATGTTCCGCCTGCAGGTGCGGCGGGTGCAATCATCGAAGCGATTGAAGCAGAAATTCCGCTAATCATCTGTATCACAGAGGGTGTGCCTGTGATGGATATGGTCAAGGTAAAAGCAAAGCTTGATAAATCAAACTCGCGTCTGGTTGGGCCAAACTGCCCTGGCATTTTGACGCCAGAGCAATGCAAGATTGGCATTATGCCAGGTTCTATTTTCCAAAAGGGCTCTGTGGGTGTTGTCTCTCGTTCGGGTACATTGACGTACGAGGCAGTATTCCAAACGTCAAACGCTGGCCTTGGTCAGACAACTGCTGTTGGTATTGGCGGCGACCCGGTTAAGGGAACAGAATTCATCGACATGTTGGAGATGTTCTTGGCAGATGATGAAACCGAGTCCATCATCATGATTGGTGAGATTGGTGGTTCTGCGGAAGAAGAAGCAGCTCAATTCATTGCGGATGAACGCAAGAAAGGCCGATCAAAGCCAATGGCTGGATTTATTGCAGGGCGTACAGCGCCTCCAGGTCGTACTATGGGCCATGCGGGTGCGGTTATTTCAGGTGGTAAAGGTGGTGCAGAAGACAAAATTGCTGCCATGGAAGCGGCAGGTATTCGCGTTTCTCCGTCTCCTGCAAAGCTTGGTGAAACACTGCTGGACGCCATCAAAGGCTAAGCGCCAAAATCCAAACTATCCGACCTGAAACTGTCTTAAACAGGCAAGCTCTCGGTCATGCCCACAGCTTACGGTAAAACTGCGGTTGCACTCAGAGTCTCATTTTACTATTGAGGCAGCAGAAGCCAACGCTTGCGGAGCATTTCGAAATGGATAAATGGGTTTACACCTTTGGCAATGGAAGCGCTGAAGGCGAGTCCAGCATGAAGAACTTGTTAGGAGGCAAGGGCGCTAACCTTGCTGAAATGAGTTCACTGGGCCTGCCAGTTCCTCCTGGCTTTACCATCACGACAGATGCCTGCAATTGGTATTATGCCAATAACGAAGTGTATCCGGATACGCTTGAAGCGCAGATGTTCGAAGCCTTAGGAACAATTGAGGCTGCGACAAAACGAAATTTTGGTGACCCCGCTTCTCCGCTTCTTGTTTCAGTGCGCTCCGGTGCCCGTGCTTCGATGCCGGGCATGATGGATACGGTTCTCAACCTCGGTTTGAACAACGATACTGTTTCGGCGCTTGCTAAAGAAGCCGGTGATGATCGATTTGCGTATGATAGTTATCGTCGATTCATCCAGATGTATTCAGATGTGGTGTTGGGCGTTGAACATCATGAGTTCGAGGAGATTCTTGAAACAGTAAAAGCGAACAACGGCTTTGATCAGGACACAGACCTTGAGGCTGAGGACTGGAAAGGTGTTGTTGAGAAATATCTTGCCAAGGTTGACGAGGTTTTGGGAAAACCGTTTCCTCAAGATCCAAAGGAGCAACTTTGGGGCGCCGTTAGCGCGGTCTTTGCTTCGTGGATGAACTCTCGCGCGATTACGTATCGCAAATTGCATAACATACCTGCCGAATGGGGAACTGCAGTCAATGTTCAGGCCATGGTGTTTGGCAATATGGGTGAAACTTCTGCGACCGGTGTTGCCTTTACGCGCAATCCATCTACCGGCGAGAACAAGCTCTACGGAGAGTTTCTGGTAAACGCACAGGGTGAAGATGTCGTGGCGGGCATTCGAACACCACAAGATTTGACCGAAGAAGCTCGTATTGCGGCGGGTTCTGATGCGCCATCTCTTGAGGCAGTGCTGCCGGAAGCATTTGCGGAATTTGTTGCAACGGCTGATAAGCTTGAAGCGCATTACCGCGATATGCAAGACCTCGAGTTTACCATCGAAAAAGGCAAGCTCTGGATGTTGCAAACCCGTTCCGGTAAGCGGACCGCTAAAGCAGCGCTTCGTATCGCAGTTGAGATGGCCGGTGAGTGCTTGATTACAGAACAAGAGGCTGTCACGCGTGTTGACCCTGCTTCTCTTGATCAGCTTTTGCATCCGACGATTGATCCGTCCGCAGATAAAAAAGTCATCGCTATGGGATTGCCTGCCTCTCCCGGTGCGGCAACCGGCGAGATTGTTTTCAACTCCGAGGAAGCGGAGCGCCTAAAAAATGAGGGTAAGCCTTGTATTCTTGTGCGTGTTGAAACAAGCCCTGAAGATATTCATGGCATGCATGCTGCCGAAGGCATTCTAACAGCACGTGGTGGCATGACCAGCCACGCGGCTGTTGTTGCCCGTGGTATGGGTAAACCATGTGTGTCTGGTGCTGGCGGCATTCGCATTGACTATCAAAACCAACAGTTGAAAGTGCCGGGCTACACGTTTGCACCCGGTGATATCATTACGATTGATGGTGCTTCAGGTCAGGTTCTGCTGGGTTCTGTTCCGATGCAACGGCCTGAACTTTCCGGCTCGTTTGGTACCCTGATGGAATGGGCAGACAAGCACAGACGCATGAAAGTGCGCACCAATGCTGAAACGCCAAACGATGCGAAATCTGCACGTTCATTTGGCGCAGAAGGCATCGGTCTTTGCCGTACAGAACATATGTTCTTTGAAGGCGAGCGAATTATTGCTGCGCGCGAAATGATCTTGTCAGAAACGGAAGAAGATCGTCGTAAGGCGCTTGATAAACTCCTTCCAATGCAACGCTCAGACTTTACAGAGCTTTTTGAAATCATGTCCGGTTTGCCGGTGACGATCCGACTATTGGACCCGCCACTGCACGAATTTCTGCCGCATACGGATAAAGAAATCGATGAAGTTGCCGAAGCAATGGGCATCGATCGGGAGATACTCCGAGCACGTAATGTTGCGTTGCAAGAGTCCAACCCAATGCTGGGTCATAGAGGTTGCCGATTGGCAATCTCGTATCCTGAGATTGCGGAAATGCAAACCCGTGCCATTGTTGAGGCAGCAATTGAAGCGGGCAAGAAAACCGGCGAAAAGGT
>CALLHT010000170.1 GCA_938009335.1 uncultured Rhizobiaceae group bacterium | reverse complement strand
TTTTCTTCCATCAAATAAGCGATGATGCCAAGCACCAGCATAACCGTGATTCCAAACACCGTATTATTAATGGCAAAAGCGCCAACCATACAGAACACTAGGATTATCGGCATCAATACACGACGTGGGATTCTGAGTATTTGACGAGAAAGCTTGATTGCAGCAAACCCGAGAGGAAGCAGGGCCAGATTGGCAATGAAGAAGGCAACAAAGACTGCGTAGATTAACTCAGGTCTTTCAATAAATACCATCGGCCCTGGGTTCATGCCTTTCATATAGAGCACACCAATGACGATTGCCGTTATTGAGTCGCCAGGGATGCCGAACACGACAGCAGGCACCCATGCCCCGGCGAGGCTTGCGTTGTTCGCGGCACCTGCACTCACCAAACCTTCCGGATGGCCCGTCCCAAACTTTTCGGGTTCCTTGGAACGTTTTTTCGAAATGGCATAAGAAATCCAGGCGGCAATGTCTGCGCCTGCGCCCGGCAAAATACCAACAACCGCACCGATTGAGGAGCCGCGAAACACGTTCATTTTGTATTTTGCAAGTAACTTACCCAAACCTGTGAATACGCCTGCAGTAGAACTTTGCGGCACCTCAATCACAGTGCGTGTGGAAGCCACATAGCGCAGGATCTCTGATATTGCGAACATGCCGATCATTGCTGGAATAAAGCTCACACCGCCCATGAGTTCCACATTCCCGAATGTAAAGCGTGGATGACCAGCAGTGCCATCTATTCCAATCGTTGCAATGAACAGGCCAATAAACAAGGAAACAAAACCCTTCAATGTGGAACCCGTGGATATGATCACAGCACATGAGAGGCCGAGGCAGGCAAGCCAGAAATATTCAAAGGATGAGAATTGAATGGCAAATTCTGCCAATGCCGGAGCGCTCATGGATAGAACAATCGAACCTGCCAAACCGCCAATTACCGATGTGACGAGTGCAATCCCAAGTGCTCTTTCTCCCAATCCTTTTTTGGTCATTGCGTATGCTTCATCGCAATAGGCCGCAGAAGCGGGCGTGCCGGGAATGCGCAATAGTGCGCCGGGAATATCGCCCGCGAAAATGGCGGTTGCGACTGTGGTAACAATTGCTGCGATCGCAGGAACGGGATCCATAAAAAATGTAAATGGGATAAGCAACGCCGTTGCCATTGTTGCGGTGAGGCCGGGAATTGCCCCAACAAACAAACCGAAAATTGCCGCTAGTAGCATCACGCCCAAGGTGCTGGGTTCAGTAATGAGAGCGAATGATTTGAACAACACATCCATAACGATTTCCTACCAGGCAACAGGCAACAGTATGCCCCATGGAAGCGGCACCAGAAGCACCTTGGCGAAAAGCGTATGGATGATGAATGTAGTAGCGATTGAAATAACAATGCTTGTAAGCAAACTTGTGCCAAGCCTAACCAACAACACAGTCAAAATTAGTAGGGATGTTGGAATAAACCCAAGCCAATTCGAGAACAGGATATAGAAAACAATAGAACTGACCAGCAAACCCAGATTGATAATATTGTTTCGATCCTGTGCCCAGTCACCAAGCGCCATCAAAGGTTCGGTCTTGAGTTGAAGTGCGCCTTTCAAAATCAGTATTGTTCCGCAGACAATAAGTCCGCCGCCAATAATGACAGGAAACAGGTCTGGCCCATAATCCTGACCATGCAGATGAGGGAAGGTCTGAGTATAGGCAATCTCTGCGATAGCAAAAATAATCAGAACAGCTCCAAATATGGCGTCATTTATGCGCATGCCGTGTCTCTGGTTGGAGATGGTTTTGAGAATTTAGCAAGGCCACCGGCTTAATGCCAGTGGCCTTGCAGTCTGCTAAATCCAGGGAGTTTATTTAGCTAAACCTACGGCCTTCATCACACCACCCAAGGCTGCATCACTGTTTTCCATCCAAGTTGAGAATTCAGCGCCCGGTTTCCATACGAGACCAAAACCACGCCCGTTCATGAATTCCTGGAATTCTGCTGATTTCCAGACTTTCTCAAGTGCAGCTGAAAGTTTCTGCGTAGCTTCATCAGGCATCCCTTTGGGTCCGGCAATTCCGCGCCAAGCAGCCATTTGCCAATCTGAACCTGTTGCTTCCTTCAAAGTAGGCACATCAGGGAATGCTCCCAATCTGGCCTCACCCATTACGGCGAGTGATTTTACTTTGCCGGCAGCGATAAGTGCAGAAGATTCGACAACAGATGAAGTGACAACATCAACACCACCCGCAACGAGTTCCTGCAATGCGGGTGCCGCGCCTTTGGACGGGACCCATGGAGCAGCGTCTGCCGCAGCACCGGAATCTTGCAGCATACCCGCAAGAGCGAGATGCCAGATGCCGCCTTGACCAGTACCGGAACCTTTGTGTTTTCCAGGATTTTCTTTGATTGCCTTAAGCACCTCTTCTGCAGAATTCCAATCGCTGTCAGCGCGAACCTGAATGCCTGCTGCATCAGCATTATAAAGCGCGATTGGGGTATAGTCTTTGCCGGTCAGTTCCGTAAGACCAGCCCAATGCATCATGCCAATTTCCACGGTGACGACGCCGATCGTATAACCATCTGCCGGTGCAGTTGCGATTGCGGAATGGCCAACTACACCGCTGCCGCCTGTGCGGTTAACAACGTTTACTGGTTGCCCAAGCTCATCTTTTAATAGACCCGCTATCATACGACCGGTCGCGTCTGTTCCGCCACCTGCACCCCAAGGCACAATCAACGTGATCGGACGTTCTGGATATTCAGCATATGCATTTACAGTTGTAACGGCTGTCATGGCAGCGGCTGCTGCAATGGATGCCAACGTTAGTTTTAGGTTCTTAAACATGTTTTCCTCCCTTGGATGGTTAAGAATGGTTCACGCGAAAATCGGTGTTTGCCGATCACGTTTATGAAAAGAGTGTTCCCCCGTTGATGTCGATATTGGTGCCAGTGATAAAAGCGGCATCGTCTGAAGCCAGAAAGGCTGCCAGATTTGCCACGTCTTCGGGCGTACCCTCGCGTTTCAAAGGGGTGATGTTAGCAACGTGGCTGCGCACTTCCGGCTTGGTAAAAACGTTATGGAAATCGGTATCGATCATCCCGGGACAAATTGAGTTTACCCGGATATCTGGGCCAAGCTCTTTCGCTAGTCCTCTGGTAAATGTTACGACGGCGCCTTTTGAGGCTGCATAGGCTGTAGCACCGGGACCACCACCATCGCGTCCTGCCTGACTGGCAAGACCGACGATAGACCCTCCACTTTGCATATGCGGAAGCACTGCCTTTGCCATTTGCATGAAGGATGTCGCGTTAAGAGCCATTACATGGTTCCAGTGGTCAATATCCATCTCGGCAAGTGTTTTGCGCGCAACAAGCCCGCCAGTGACATGCACCAAAATGTCAATTCGGGTGCCAAAATTCTCTATAGTTTTCTCAACCAATCCCGAGACATTAGCCGCAGAAGTCATATCACCTTGCAGGGCGAACGCCTTACCACCTCTAGAGGTGATCTCGCGCACTGCGCTGTCCGCTCCTTCAGAAGAACTATGATAGTTGATGGCAACTGCAGCCCCGAGTTCTGCCAGTTTTAAAGCGCAAGCTCTGCCTATGTCTCTGCCGCCGCCTGTTACAATCGCAACTTTGCCAGTAAGCGAGCTTGCCCGTGTATTTCCTGCCTGAGACATTTTCTGCCTTTTCAATCTATAGTCTGCACTCCAAGCAACATTAGAAGACTAGTATACTAGTATTGTCAATAGATTGAATTCAAGCTACCTTTGTGTCGATACGACTTTTCTGTGGAAGTCCGACGCGCAGCTTTATGGATACCCTCACGGAGGAGATTGCCAATACAAAAGCAAACCCATAAGTTCCCGGAAATTGCAGTGCTGAAAGATGAAACAAATGCTGGACTTGGTTGACAATAATCAAAGAAAGACAACAACGGACATTGTCTTTGATAAACTACATGAAGATATTGCATCGCTGAAACTGTTGCCCGGCACGAAATTGTCAGAGGCCGAAATTGCTCAACGCTTTGGGGTGTCGCGCCAACCCGTTCGCGATGCATTTAATCGGCTTGAAAACTTGGACCTTTTGTTGATCCGGCCTCAACGGGCCACCGAGGTTCGTGGATTCTCTATCGGACATGTCGCGCATGCACGGTTTGTAAGATTATCTGTTGAGCTTGAGGTTATTCGACATGCCTGTTCAATTTGGGATGAAGTTAAAGCTAATAAGCTTGAGCATAATTTGGAATTGCAGGAGCAGTCCGTTTTGAGCGAACAGGCCGAGCAATTTCATTTGTTGGATTATGAATTTCACAAACTCATCTGCGAACTGGGCGAGCTTCCGCTTGCATTTAAAACCATTGAGGAATGCAAAAAGAGAGTGGATCGTCTATGTGTTCTCAGCCTTGACCGCAAAGATGAATATTCAGTGCTGTTGGACGATCATCGCAAGATAGCCAGCGGACTGAAGCGCGGGTCGGCGGAGGATGCCACGGCGACTGCAAGAAAACACTTTGCCCGGCTGGATGATACGATCACATATATCCACAAAAAGCATTCAGAGTATTTTGAATGAGTTTGACGCATGAGAATTTGGGTCTCTCTTTATGACCGACACCAATTCCACACTAGAAAAGCTTCGCAGAGTATCGGTCGCCACATTGGCTACCGCATTATTTAAACGTGGGTTACGTAACCAAGTCGTGAAGGATGTTCGTCCCATTGCACCAAAGGGCAAAAACATGGTTGGGCCAGCATTTACTTTGCGTTACATGCCCGCTCGTGAAGACCGCAATCAGCTCGCTGAATTTCGAAACCCAAAGCACCCGCAACGCCATGCCATTGAAACCTGCCCGCCGGGTCATGTATTGGTCATGGGCAGTCGTCGCAATGCTGACGCTGCATCTGCGGGCGACATATTAATAACGAGGCTAATGGTTCGCGGTGGCGCAGGTGTTATCACCGATGGCGGATTTCGCGACTCAATGCAAATCGGTAAGCTAGACATACCAGCTTACCATCAACGTCCTTCCTCACCAACGAACCTCACTTGCCACGAGGCTATTGAGATCAATTGCCCTATCGGTTGTGGAGAGGCTCCGGTTTTTCCGGGCGATATTGTTGTGGGGGATAATGACAGTGTAATTATCATACCCGCTCATCTGGTTGAAGAAATTGCTGAAGAAGCGGTTGAAATGACTGCCTATGAAGATTTTGTATTGGAACAGGTCAATACAGGTGAATCCATCATCGGCCTTTACCCTGCCACGAATGAAGAAGTTCTGGAAAAATTTTCGAAGTGGCGCAAAGCGAACGGGCGCTGACCGGAGCCAGATTAAGGGAGCTCTGCTTATAACGAGACTTAGCCAAGTCATTTTAGTTGTTTTCGGTCTACCAATTGAATTCTCCTGTATGCTTTCGAATGTCAACATGGTGTTGATGGTGCGGAGTGGAGGGATGGTTAGGAGATAGTGTTATGAACACTCCAAACCTCCCCATGATCATTCCAAAACGACATGCGTGGAACAGAGGTCGAATAATAGGACAGAAGCGGCCATTACAACCAAAACACGTTTGGGCAATCCGCGTTCGATTGGAGCTTGCTGAAAGTCACCGCGATCTAGCTTTGTTCAATATGGCAGTCGACAGCAAACTTCGCGGTTGCGATCTCGTATGTATGAAAGTCGCAGATGTTTTCACCGCTGGTCGGATAAGAGAACGCGCATCAGTCGTACAAAGTAAAACTGGAAAACCCGTTCAGTTCGAAATTACTGAAGGAACACGAAAATCTCTTAGTGATTGGATTGGCCATCCGGGCATGACTGGTTGTGATTTCCTTTGGCCGAGTAGGTTCCATGCTCCTGATCATATCTCGACAAGACAATACGCGCGGCTGGTAAAAGATTGGGTTGCGTCAATTGGATTGGAACCAAGTGCGTACGGAACACATTCCCTCAGGCGAACCAAGGCTGCACAGATTTATAAGAAAACTGGCAATCTTAGAGCAGTCCAACTTCTGCTTGGCCACACCAAGATGGACAGCACAGTTCGTTATCTTGGAGTTGAATTGGAAGATGCCTTAGCAATATCTGAGGGTGTTGAAATTTAACATGCCAATTGGACCGGCTTGGTTGCCGGTCCATTCCGGTTCAATGTCTGCTTCCCAATTTTGGATTGAATTGCTTGTAAAACACTGAATGACCGCTTTCCCCAGGAGCAGAAATTTATGCTAAACTACAATTTGAAACATTATCCACTGACCTCCCGTTTCGCAATTATCTCCTCAAATACTCGGTCCCGGTTCAATCTTACTACCATCGGTAAAGCGTGAAAATCTGAACCGCGTCATGTCATGGCCCGTCGGTTTGTTCTGTGCGATTGCGGCGATGATTTTGCCAAATCCCGGGCCAATGCCAAAGCCGTGGCCGCTCATGCCAGTCGCGATGATCATGCCCGGCAGGTCAGGCACCCGGTCCACAATCGGCACCACATCCGGCATCGTGTCGATCATTCCCGCCCATGCATGTTTGATCTCCGGCTTGCCAAGATGGGGAAATCGCTTTGCGAAATTCTCGCGGATCGTCTCCACCTGCCCTTTTTTCGGCTCAGGATTTAAAACGCGCATCCGCTCAAAGGGCGTTTCTTCATCCCCTTGCCAATTGCGTTTTAACGTCCAACTGTCCGGGAACCCTTTCGGCGCGGAAAACTTGAAAGATGTATCTTTAAGATGCTCTGCTGCAACCGGCAAATACTTGAAGAAATGGCGAAACGCATCCGGCCCGATGTAGAGATCATGGTTAGCGCCACCCGCCAAACTGTATCCACCGTCATTGCGCCGCCTAAACGCCAATTGTTCATCAGCCGCATTCCCTGAAAATACTTCCGGCATCGGGGCTGTCTGGCAAACGGTAGACCGCACACTCAATTGCGGAATGTTCACGCCGTGGCGTTTTGCAAACACACCGGACCATGCGCCCGCCGCCAGAACAACCTGCTCACACCGAATGGTCCCCTGCTCCGTAATCACTGCTTTGATTGCCCCGCCCTCAATATCCAGTAGGCGAGCCGCGCAATGCTCGATGACCGTAACACCTTCCGATTGCGCCAATTCTGCAAGGGCAGGAATAGCTTGCCAGGGTTCTGCGCGCGCGTCACTTGCTGTGTAAGACCCGCCAATCCATTCGTGGGCGCTTCCATTTGCACCGGCACGATCAATCAGCTCATCGACTTCCCCCTTGCTGAGCATACGCGTGTCGAGTTGATGATCTCGCGCAATCTCTAACCAATTTTCGCGTGACTTTAATTTCGCTTCAGAACTCGCCAGATAGCAAACTCCTTCGCGTTTGAAGCCTGCTTTGCCACCCAGGTCTTTGTCTGCTTCCTCCCAAAGTCGTGTTGCTTCCATCATAATGGGCAGTTCTGCGCGATCGCGTCCATGTTGACGGATCCAGCCCCAATTGCGGGAAGACTGTTCGCAGGCAATGCGCCCCTTTTCGCAAACAACCACCCTCAATCCTGGTCGCGCCATATAAAGCGCGGAAAAAACGCCAATCACACCCCCGCCGATCACCACAACATCAGCAGCTTCC
This sequence comes from uncultured Rhizobiaceae group bacterium, assembly GCA_938009335.1. Lineage (GTDB taxonomy): Bacteria > Pseudomonadota > Alphaproteobacteria > Rhizobiales > Rhizobiaceae > JAALLB01. The sequence continues at coordinate 455 of CALLHT010000170.1, read as the reverse complement.
GGCAAGGTATCCGAAAAGCGAACAGGCTGAGAGAGTTGGACAGGACCAGATGGATTTTCCAAGGAATGAACTCATCGTAAGCAGGTAACGGTTGCATCAGTCAAAACCATCAAAACCCGAAAGCCAATAAAAAACTGGAAAAACCACACATTTAGAGCTATTATCTTCGATATATTCTTTGCGGCTCTAGAGTTTTCGGCTCTGGTGGCCGTTTTCTTTTTGCCTCAGCCCTATTGTTTGAGGCCAGAATAAGTGAGTAGGGAAATGGAAAAAGTTCCAATGACAGCCGGCGGTCACAAGGCGCTGGAAGAAGAATTGCAACGCAGACAGTCTGAAGACCGTCCTGCGATTATCGCCGCTATTGCAGAAGCGCGCGCCCATGGCGACCTTTCTGAAAACGCCGAGTATCATGCCGCAAAAGAGCAGCAGAGCTTGAACGAAGGCCGCGTCTCTGA
>CALLHT010000169.1 GCA_938009335.1 uncultured Rhizobiaceae group bacterium | reverse complement strand
CAGGTGCTTCTTCAGCAGGTGCTTCGGCAGCAGCCTTTGCTTCAGCTTCAGCCGCCTCTGCAGCTTCTTTAGCTTCCTGCTCTTTTGCTTCTTTTTCTTCAATGCGTTCTTGAGCTTTTTTGCCCGGAAGCGCTTTCTTCGGGTTGCTACGTGGCTCACGCTTCAACACACCCGCTTCGTCCAGAAAACGAAGAACCTTGTCTGTTGGCTTCGCGCCTTCACCCAACCAATGCTTTACGCGGTCAAGATCAAGCACAACACGTTGCTCGTTGTCTTTTGCAAGAAGCGGGTTAAAAGTGCCGAGCTTCTCGATGAAACGGCCATCGCGAGGTGCGCGTACGTCTGCAACTACTATTGAGTAGAAAGGACGCTTTTTTGAGCCACCACGGGCCAGTCTGATTTTAGTTGCCATTGTTAATTCTCCTTGGGATTTCTTTAAATAGTTTAGGACCCGTCACGGGCCTGTTTGTGGTGCTGGATAACTTCCGCAATGATGAAATTGAGAAGCTTCTCCGCAAAGTCCGGATCAAGGTTTGCGTCTTGGGAAAGTTGACGTAAACGCGCGACCTGTTTCTTTTCACGTTCCGGATCGGAAGGTGGAAAATCGTTTGCAGCTTTCAGCACGCCAACTGCTTTGGTGGTGCGAAAACGCTCAGCAAGAATATGAATAAGAGCGGCATCAAGATTATCAATCGTACCGCGATGTTGGTTGAGCTGCTCTTGAGGGGTCATCGCTTGCCTCCAAACTTACCACCCGGAACCTTAATGCCCATTTCCTGAGCCATTTTTTGAATTTCCTGCGGGCTCATTTTAGAGAGATCCGGCATGGCGCCACCACCGGGCATGCCACCCATGCCGCCAGGAAGGCCGCCGGGCATTCCGCCACCGCCGCCGCCGAGCAGGCCACCGAGACCGCCGCCGCCCATCATGGAGCCAAGACCGCCCATAAGGCCCTTCTTGCCGCCCATCTTGGACATTTTGCGCATCATGTCGCCCATCTGGCGATGCATTTTGAGCAATTGATTCACTTCCTGAACAGACGAACCCGACCCTGCTGCAATGCGCTTCTTGCGGCTGGCATTCAAAAGCTTTGGCGCTTTACGCTCTTTGCGCGTCATCGACGAAATGATCGCCTGTTGCTTGTTGAAAATACCGTCATCCATGCCGGATTCTTCAATCTGCTTCTTCATTTTCCCGATGCCGGGAAGCATTCCCATAATGCCACCCATGCCGCCAAGCTTTTTCATCTGGTCAAGCTGCTCGGAAAGGTCGTTCAGATCGAACTCGCCCTTCTGCATGCGCTTGGCCATTGCCTCAGCTTTTTCCTGATCAATGGTTTCGGCAGCTTTCTCAACCAGAGAAACCACGTCACCCATGCCAAGAATTCGGTCAGCAATCCGGCCCGGATGGAAGTCTTCAAGCGCTTCCATCTTTTCGCCGGTACCAATCAGCTTGATCGGCTTACCGGTAACCGCACGCATAGAAAGCGCCGCACCGCCGCGACCATCACCATCAATACGTGTGAGAACGAGACCGGTAATCCCGACGCGGCTGTCAAAGTTTTGCGCAAGATTAACGGCGTCCTGACCGGTTAGTGAGTCAACCACGAGAAGAATTTCATGCGGATTGCCAGCCTTCTTGATGTCTGCCATCTCAACCATAAGCGGCTCATCAATGTGGGTACGACCGGCCGTATCGAGGATGACCACATCATAGCCACCAAGCTTTGCCGCCTGCTCGGACCGGGCCGCAATCTCAACCGGTGTCTGACCTTCAACAATTGGCAGCGTATCAACGCTGATCTGCTCGCCCAACTGACGAAGCTGCTCCTGTGCCGCCGGACGTTTCACGTCGAGCGAAGCCATCAAGACCTTTTTCTTCTGCTTTTCAGTAAGGCGTTTTGCAATCTTTGCAGTAGTTGTTGTTTTGCCCGAACCCTGCAAACCCACCATCATCAGCGTCACAGGCGGCGCAGCAGCAAGCGAGATCGGATCCGCATCAGAACCCAGCATGTCAACAAGTTCGTCATGAACAATCTTGACGACCATCTGACCCGGCGTGACGGATTTCACGACCTCGGCACCAACGGCCTTTTCACGAACTTTGTCGGTGAAATCGCGAACCACATCCAGCGCAACATCCGCTTCAATCAGCGCGCGTCGAATTTCGCGCAGCGCAGCAGAAACATCCTTTTCAGAAAGCGCACCACGTTTGGTGAGCCCCTCAAAAATTCCGCTTAAGCGATCCGACAGTGATTCAAACATCTCAATTCTCTTTGTTGCGGGCTTTCTTGTCTTTCTCGCTCAACGCTCGAAAGGAAAGACCTTGATTACCATCATAAATACTTATGATGGCAATATACCCCAAACCAGAAGCCAAACCAAAAAAGCACCTGAGGGCGCAACGCGCTGTCAGGTGTTTGCCAGGGGGATCTCTTTATACCTTTTCGGGTCCCGTTCAGCAGATCAAATCTGGTCTCTTGTTTGAGATAGCTGTGGTAAACAGGGAAACGGCCTAAAAGTCAAGGGTTGCCGGATATACAACTTCAAAACCGCCATTGCTTCTGCAATACGAATACTTAAATATCCGGAATGATAAATTTCCGCACCACGCACATCATAGTCCTTTGTTTTGGTGTTGCAGCTTGCAATGCCGAATTTGACACGAAAGAAGCGCCTCGTGCCGGAAAAGACGTTACTAAACTCGCGATTGCTGTTCTGAATGATGCCCAATCTGCTTCATTTGCTTCAAACACAGAATATTGTGGCCTGATCGGTTATAATGCAAACGGCATTCTAGAAGCCACTGACCCAAGACAAGGTAAGCGGGACAGTTGCGATTTTGGTGAGACACCCCAAGATTGGAAAGTCGTCGCCGGATATCATACACATGGCGCTTACGATCGAAACGTAGATGGAGAAACACCCTCCATGGGCGATATGGAAGCTGATTTTGAGGAAGGCATAGATGGCTATATCGCAACACCGGGCGGTAGGATTTGGCACATTTCTGTCTCAGACCGAATTGCGAAAATCGTGTGTGGCAAAGACTGTGTGCTGTCTGATCCGCAATACCAAGACTGCAAAGCTTTCGAACCAGCTTCAAGCTACACGCTCACCAGCTTACAAGCTCGCATAGATCGCGATACCGGCGAATGCTAAGGAGAGTGCTGAAATGAAAAGAAGATCATTTTTAAAATGGCTAGGCTTAGGTTCTCTTGGCCTATTTGGAGGAGGCGCTGCTTACGGCATGTATGATCCGGATAATTGCTACTACAAAGGCCCCAAATCAGATCATTTCGATGGCAAGGTGTTTTTCAATCCCGGCGGCATAAAGCCACGCAAGCTGATCGAAGTCCTGCAATGGCAATTAAAGGGCGGGAAAGCAAAGTGGCCGGCTGAATATCCAAGCCCGTTTCATGACGCGAAACCCAAACAGCGTGTAGAGGGTGCAGATATTGAAGTGACCATGATTGGCCATGCAACGCTTCTTATTCAAACTGGGGGGCTGAACTTCATCACTGATCCAGTGTTTGTGGATCGTGCAAGCCCCGTTCAATTTGCAGGCCCAAAACGCGTGAACGCACCGGGCGTAAAATTCGAAGACCTGCCGCCGATTGATTATGTGTTGCTTTCGCACAATCATTATGACCATCTCGATCTTGCAACGCTGAAACGTCTGAGCGACGAACATAAGGCAACCATCATCTGCCCGCTTGGCAATGACACGATCATCAAATCAAAAGCGCCAAATGCAGAATTTATCACCGGCGACTGGCATGATGTGGTTGATTTAAAGAACACCGTAAAACTGCACTTTGAACCGTGTCATCACTGGTCGGCACGTGGAACCAAGGACAGACGCATGGCGCTTTGGGCGGCGTTTTTGCTCGAGACACCGGCCGGTAAACTCTACCATATTGGTGATACTGGTTTTCACGACGGCATCAACTACAAGGCGCTCAATGAAAAACACGGCGCGATTGATCTCGCAATCATGCCCATCGGCGCATACGAGCCACGCTGGTTCATGAAAGGCCAACACCAAAACCCGGACGAAGCCGTTCAAGGCCACAAACTTATTAAAGCGAAAGTTTCAATTGGCCATCATTGGGGAACATTCCAGCTGACCAATGAGGCAATCGAAGCACCGATCGAGGCGCTTACGGTTGCAAAGCAGGAGCACGGGTTAAAGGATGACGCGTTTATCACACTGCGCCCGGGTGAGGGTTGGAAGGCCTAGGCTCAAAACCTTTGCGCATTGCGAGTTTTACTCTAAAAAGTCAAAATGTTTTGCTCAGTTCTACACACTCTCAAAAGCCCTAAAAACGTAGGAACCATTATTCGGTCACATGTAGCATATGGCGGAGGTCCTGTTGTTTTTGTTGGCTACAACCGACCCTGGGATTTTAAAAAGGGTAGTCAGGCTTTTTCACGAAAGCTCGAAAAACAATGCGAACTGATATTTATAGAAGATGACGATGCATATTTTGAATGGGCAACCGATAACAAATACACTTCTGTAGCAATTGAAATATCAAAAAATGCAATCTCATTGCCAGATTTCAAATTCCCTAGCAAAACAGCAATAGTTGTCGGTAACGAAGCCACTGGGCTTACAAGTACTTTTCTTGCGAGATGCAATAACATTGTTTCAATTCCCCAGTTTGGAGCAGTCGAATGTCTGAATGTCGGCGTCTCCAGTTCTATTGTGATGTATGAACTATCACGTGAACGCAAAGATATTTCGCAAATCAAAGGCCAGAAGTTCAAAGTTGTTTAGGCAAAAACGCCTGAACTTCCTCTTAGCTTTCCTTTGCATTTTTGTGCGTTCCACATTATCTGATGGCCTATGAGCGAAACGAATGTCCCATTCTGGAAAATGAACGGCGCCGGCAACCAAATCATTGTTGCCGACATTCGTGAAACTGCGACCAAAATATCCTCTGCTGCAGCGATTGCACTTGACCAAAATCCGGAAACGAAATTTGATCAATTGATGGAGGTCCGCAAACCCGGAACACCGGGCGTGGATGCCGATATCCGAATCTTGAATTCTGACGGCAGCGAAGCAGAAGCCTGTGGTAACGGCACGCGATGCGTTGTGTCATGGATGAACCGTGAAAACCCGAAAGACACTTGGCTTTTTCGAACCAAACCCGGCCTGCTCAACGCAACCTATGAAAGCGAAGCAAAAATCACCGTTGATATGGGTGTGCCGAAATTCGGTTGGGATGAAATTCCACTGGAAGAAGAATTCGCCGATACAACCGGCATCGAGCTTCAGGTTGGCCCGATTGATGATCCCGTGCTTCACACACCGAGCGTTGCCAATATTGGAAACCCGCATTGTATCTTCTGGGCACCGGAAGATGTGTGGAGTTATGAGTTAGACCGCTTGGGCTCACTGCTTGAATATCATCCGATTTTCCCCGAGCGTTGCAACATTTCAATCGCCAATGTGC
>CALLHT010000168.1 GCA_938009335.1 uncultured Rhizobiaceae group bacterium | reverse complement strand
CAAGTTCAGATGCCGAGCGCTTGCCGCAATGGTCCCAACCAAGCCCTGACCGATGCGCAACACGGACACGTGAACCGATTCAGCGTTAAGGCCCTGGGTTGCATAAAGTTCAAGAAGTCCATCGGCCCGCAACACATAAGCAGAACACACCTCAGCATCCACACTTGCTGCAATATCTCGAACAATTGTATCGAGACGGGTTTGTGGTTCCAGCGGTTCTGCCATAACAGACCGCAATCGGCGCAATAGTGCGCTTGGACCTTTAATGTCGAGTCGCATTATTCTTATCTACCATCTTACGCCCCCCACACCAAACTTAGAGGCAAGAATTTTTGTCAGGCATATTTATTCAGCCCGTAAACTGCATGCAATGTGCGAACCGCCAATTCGGTATAATCCGCATCAATCAAAAGCGAGAATTTGATCTCAGAAGTCGTGATCGCACGTATGTTGATGTTCTTTTCAGCCAAAGCAGCAAATGCCGTAGAGGCAACACCCGCATGACTGCGCATACCGATACCGATCACTGAAATTTTCGACAAACCTGTATCGCTTTGAATGTTCTCAAACGCGATTGTTTCCTTCTGCTCTTCCAGCACTTGCAACGCTTTTGCTGCATCAGTTTCCGGAACAGTAAACGTCATATCGGTTTTCGAACCATCTTCAGACACGCTCTGAACAATCATATCGACATTGATATGCGCGTCCGCCAGCGGCCCAAAAATAGAAGCAGAGATACCAGGTTTATCCGGTACACGGCGAAGGGAAATTTGCGCTTCATCTTTTGAATAGGCAATGCCTGTTACAACTTCTCTTTCCACGATCTCTTCCTCATCACAAATCAGCGTACCAACCGGATCATTCGATCCTTCTTTCGAATTAATGCTTTCCGGATCATCAAAACTGGAACGAACAAAGGTTCGCACACCATGGACCATCGCCATTTCAACCGAACGCACTTGTAGCACTTTGGCACCCAGCGACGCCATTTCCAGCATTTCTTCAAACGAAATTTTTTCCATCCGCGCCGCACGCGGTTCAATGCGTGGATCGGTCGTATAGACGCCATCCACGTCGGTATAGATGTCACAACGGTTGGCATTGATGGCAGCGGCAATCGCTACCGCTGATGTGTCAGACCCACCGCGTCCTAGCGTTGCAATCCGGTTATCAGGTCCAATACCTTGGAAGCCTGCAACAACAGCCACTTGCCCGCCGGAAATGCGTTCTATCAGAAGCTCAGATTCGATCTTTTCAATCCGGGCAGCGCCATGCGCGTTGTCAGTTTTGAGTGGAATTTGCCACCCCTGCCAAGAACGCGCATCCACGCCCATAGACTGCAATGCCATGGCAAGAAGGCCAGACGTAACCTGCTCACCCGACGCCACAACCGCATCATATTCACGCGCATCATGAATAGGCGAAATTTCCTTAGTCCAGGAAACAAGCTCGTTAGTTTTTCCAGACATGGCAGAAACAACAACGGCAACCTCGTTACCTGCATCAACTTCACGTTTCACATGGCGTGCAACATTGCGAATACGATCAATATCCGCAACCGAAGTACCACCGAATTTCATAACCAGTCGGGCCAATGATCTTCCTGCCATTGTATCAGAAAACAAAGAAGCTCCGGAGGAACCAGAGCGTTGCGCGCGTCTTAGCGGAAAACACACAATGCCGCAAGTTCCAGACCTTGACTTGTTGTCTGATTAGCACGACTTATCAGACAGAAGGACACACCATGACTGATACCGCCAAAACCACCATTGACACCTCGGAAGTTGATAAATTCACTGCAATGGCAGCTGAATGGTGGAACCCGACGGGAAAATTCAAGCCGCTGCACAAATTCAATCCGGTTCGCCTGCAATATATCAAGGAGAAGGTTTGCGAGAATTTTGGGCGCGATATCAACGATCCAAAGGCATTTAATGGCTTGCGACTGCTGGATATTGGCTGTGGCGGTGGACTGCTCTCAGAACCCATGGCGCGTCTAGGCGCAGAAGTCGTCGCTGCGGATGCCTCAGAAACCAACATCGAAATCGCAAAAATTCATGCTGAACAATCTGGCTTGAAAATAGACTATCGTGCTGAAACCTCTGAGGCGCTCGAAGCGGCGGGCGAGAAGTTTGACATTATCCTGAATATGGAAGTCGTCGAGCATGTTGCAGACGTAGACCTGTTTATGTCTTCGTGCGCACGAATGGTAAAACCGGGTGGCCTGATGTTTTGTGCCACCATCAACCGGACTGCAAAAGCGAACATGCTGGCAATCTTTATGGCGGAAAACGTACTTCGCTGGTTGCCAAAAGGGACCCACCAATACGAGAAACTGGTGAAGCCGGAAGAGTTAGAGGCGCCCATGACAGCTGAGGGCATGAACGTCATCGATCAAACCGGCGTCTTTTACAACGTGTTTCAGGATCGCTGGAACAAATCCCGAGACATGGATGTAAACTACATGCTTTTGGCGCGGCGCGACTAAACTCAGCACTAATCGGTTGATTGCGACTTTCGGAACTCGTCCGGAGATGAACCTGAGATTTCCTTGAACACCCGCGAGAACGCGCTTCGGCTCCTAAAGCCAACAAGTTCTGCAATCCGCTTAATCGGCAGTTTAGATTCCGCCAACATCGTACCCGCCAGATGTACCCGGATGTCTCTCAATAGGTCCATCGGACCGGTTCCATATGCTTCGGCAAAATGCGCCGCAAAGGAAGAGCGGCTCATGCCCGCGATACCCGCTAAGCTCTGTACAGAATGCGATTCACCCGGAGAATCAAGCATTGTTTTTAGAGCAGACCAAAGCCGTTGATCGCTAAGCCCAGACATCCAATGAAATGCGTTTTCTTCCGCCTCCATCCGTTCTCGGATGAGCATCAATACACACTCAAGCAGTAATGTCCGAATGATGGCGCGACTACCAAGCCTAGGCGTTGAGAGTTCGCGCAGCAACCGTTGTATGATCCCGGACATATCCTTACCCTCTTCTATACGCGCAACAATGGGGTCACGGATCATCTCAATAAGACCTGTAGATCCACGCAAACCAATGGAAAGATGGCTACAGATAGCCAGAAGTTTGCCCTGATCTTCATCTGGAGCACCCGAGAGATGACTGGCCAAGTCGAGTTCAGCCGGATGACATTCTGGGATTGGTGTCTCTAGCCCGCCAAAAGACCGTAGACTGTGCGGCACGATGGTTGGCGCAAGTACAAGCGTACCACGGTTAATGGGAATCGGTTTGCGGTCTTTGAAAACGATTTCGCCCTCACCCGCCAAAATGTAGTGCACAGTTACACCCGGCTGCCCCGGCAACCCCAATGAACAACGCCCCTGAAGCTCGCACAAAGCAAAAGGATCAGCCGAAACATTCAATTCATCAAGAACACTTTCAAAAGACATGGACTAATTGCAACCATTTTTGGACGATTGAATACGGTTTGAAGGATTTAAGCCCTCTTTTCGGACGATAAAGCACAGATCAAGAGGCAAACTCAACCTACATTCAAGAAAAAGGAGTTTACCCTATGTGTTCTAGTCACGATCATGATCCGAAAAAACTATCGCGTCGCGAAGCCTTGCGCGGTGGCGTGGCAACGGCTGCAGCTGCAGTTGCAGCTACCGCAGCTGCAACAACCACAGCAAATGCAGATACAGACCCATATGCAGAACCGGCAGAACCCGCTCTACCGCCAAGTGATATGAAATTAAACCTTGAACGTGCAGCAATTGTCGTAACTGATCCGCAAATCGACTTTCTTAGCCCAGACGGGGTGACTTGGGGTGTTGTTGGTGAAAGCGTTAAACGTCACAATACTGTCGAGAACATCGAGCGCCTTTTTAAAGCAGGCAAATCACGCGACATGACCGTTGCTGTTTCTCCCCACTTTTATTATCCAACAGATCACGGGTGGCGCTTCGAAGGTGCATTGGAAAAGCTAATGCACAAGATCGGCATGTTTGACCGTAAAGGCTCTCTGACAACGGAAGGGTTTGAAGGGTCCGGTGCTGACTTCATGCCGCAATACAAGAAGTACATCTTCGATGGCAAAACAATCGTAACGTCTCCACATAAACTTTACGGAAATGAATCGAACGATCTTGGCCTTCAATTGCGCAAAGCAGGCGTGGATCAAGTCATCCTTGCAGGGATGTCTGCAAACCTATGTACAGAATCGCACTTGAGAGAGTTACTAGAACTTGGATTTGAAGTTGCTGTTGTGAAAGACGCGACAGCCGCCGCTGTTCTGCCTGAAGGTGATGGTTACCTCGCTGCCCTTACAAACTTCCGCTATATGGCGAATGCTGTCTGGTCAACAGATGAAGCCCTCGAACAAATAGCAAACGCGTAAGCAGTTAAATCAGAACCTATACTCATAAAATACACAGGGCATGAAACGATAACTTCTTGCCCTGTTTCCCATTTTAAGATGAGTCCTGACCCTAGATTGTTTAGTCAGTTTTGTCCGCTTCAAGCTTCACGCTGATGGAAACATCAAATCCAACAGTTCCATCTGTTTGGAAACCGTCCTTTCCAATACCAAAATCCAAACGTCGGATAGACGCATCAGCTGTAGCAATGGCAATGTTGCCCTTTATCTCGAGCGCAAACGGCAACACAAAAGGCTTCGCTATACCGATTAGCGTTAGCGTTCCTTTGGCTTCATAAAGTCCATCGCCAACGCGGACAATCTCATTCGCTTCAAACGTAGCTGTCTTAAATTTCTTCACATTGAGAAAGGGTTGATCAAGCGCCTTTTCAGTTACCCCACCAAGCGTCAAACTCGCGATATTAACGGAAGCTTTGATGTGTGATGCTTCCAGTTTCTCCGGATCAAAGGCAATATCTGCCTGCCATTTCGCAAACTCGCCCGGAACGGGTTTGCCGTTTTGGGTGATAGAAATCGTAAGTGTGCTCTTGGCGTGATCAACCTCCCATCTCGTGATCTCTGTACTGGGACTATTGGAACTTAGGTTAGTAGCTTCGCCATCAGCATCTTGCGTCACATTCGAAGTATCATGACTGTGGCTGTGATCATGATCGTGCGAGAGCAAACCGCCTCCTGAAACGATCCCAATCACCAAAAAGCAGGTGGCTGCAACTGTTAGGGGGAACCGTGAGTTCAGCTTTCTTACCATCGACGAGGTCACCGCAACCTTCGCACCTGGCACCATCCGTTTGAGTGTAATATCACGATCCACAAACGTGTGTTTCAATGCTCCTACAACATGCAGTACTAAGGATAAAACCAGCAATATACCGGTCAGAAAATGCGCCGTTCCAAAAGCACTGGCGAGATCTGCGTTCTTCGGAATAAACGGCAGATCCTGACTAAATGGCCACCAGATTGGCGCGAACCCTTCCAGAGCCGAATGGTGCAACCATCCCGTCAAAGGCATAGCGATAATTGAACCATACAGTGTCCAGTGAATGGTGCTTGCGAGGAAACTTTCAAGCTTTCGGTCCGCGTTTAAGGCACCCGGTTTTGGTTGAATGAATGCCCAAATGACACGCAAAATCGCGATGCCAAACACTGTGACGCCCAGTGTTTTGTGAAGTGAATAGAACCAGGATTTGTAGACGATTTCTTCCGAAGTATTGATTGGAAGTTCATGCATAAACACGCCAAGCGGTATCAGAATGAAAATCAACAAAGCCGTTGCCCAGTGAAGCAACTGTGCAATCAAGCCATAGGTTTCCTTGGTATTATTCAGCATGACGCATAATTCCTGATAGAAACAGAAAAGGCCGGCACACTCAAACGGCACCGGCCTTTAAGCACAAACATGAAAACGATCTTAGTCTTCGCGATCTTTCATTTCAGTAGAAATATCGATCGTGATTGGGCCAGTTGAGAAAGAACCTACGCCGAAAGCTTGGTGGTCGATCTCGGTTGTTGCAGAAAACGCAATCCACTGACCTTTATAGTAGTCGAGGAACTTACCGACTGGGTGCTCACCTTTGTGAGTAAGTTTAGCTTTAAGAGTAACTGGTTTGGTTACGCCATGGAGTGTAAAATCACCAACAATATCTGCGGTATCATCACCCGTCTTCGTAACGCTTGTACTCACAAATGTTGCCGTTGGGTATGTTTCAACTTCAAGGAAATCTTTATTCTTCAGGTGATCATCCAGCGGAGTGAACCCGGTGGATACGCTTGCAACATCAATCGTCACATTGATCGTAGAATTCTCGACATT
>CALLHT010000167.1 GCA_938009335.1 uncultured Rhizobiaceae group bacterium | reverse complement strand
GCCAATGGAACAACACGCACAAGTTCACCTTCCCGCCCCAAATTAGTGGCAAGTATGACCGGAGTATCCGCAGGGCGATGTTCCAGCAGCACGCCTTTTGCATATTCAAGTTGCGTGCGACGGCGCTTGGAAACCGGATTATAAAACGCAATCACAAAATCGCCTTCCGCGGCACCTTTAACGCGCATTTGAATGGCTTCCCAAGGAGTTAGCAGATCAGACAGCGATATGGTGCAGAAATCATGCCCGAGCGGAGCGCCAGCACGTGCAGCAGCAGCTTGCAACGCGGAGATGCCTGGAGAGACTTCAATCCCAATGCGTGTTGCCGCATCGCTCAGTCCGCCATCAGCAAGCAATTCGAACACGAGGGTAGCCATCGCATAAATGCCCGCGTCCCCTGAGCAAACGAGTGCAACATCCTTGCCCTCACCTGCCAACTCCATGGCGCGGCGCACGCGATCTTCTTCTTTCCCGAGATCAAAATCGTGGCGGGTCTTGTCCGGCGTGATGGAAGCAATCAAATCAAGATAAAGCGAATACCCCACCAGGTCGGTCGCTTCCTGTACCATGCGGGTAACCTCCGGCGAGCGCCAGGCATCCTGCCCCGGTCCAATACCCACCACAAACAGCCTTCCTCGGCTACGCCCCTCATTACTCATATTTACAATGTCCTGTGCTTTGGCGATTGCAACCGTCGCCCGCTTTGATTTCTGTTTTGGAACCACCAACTCGCTATCTGATCCGGTCGCGGCCAGTGCCGCGCCCTCACTGACGCCATGACATCCCACTTCGGCGAAAACAATATCTGAAGGATTGACCAGACGCGGCGTTTCCTTTTCCAGTGTCGCCGCATCAAAAAAGCGGACAGGAACACCCAAGTGTTTCGCAACAGCATGAATTGCAACTTCGTCTGCCTTGAGATCAATCGAAGCAACCCCGGCAATCGCGCCCTTCGCAATCGTGTGTTCATCCAGAGTCTTTTCCACCAACGCGATTACTTCTTTAGGCTCAGCGCCGCGCTCGCACCCCACACCAATAACATGGCGTTGTGGGTTGTAGACCAGCTCCAAGGGCGATGCTTCGCGCTCTGTTTCAGAAATCGAAATTACGGCTTCACCATCATCATCAAATGGCAATCCGCTTTCAATCAACCAGGTTGCCGCATTGACAAAACGGCCTTGTACACGCACCTCGCCACTATCAAGAATTTCCGCCATTACAGCCTTGGCGTTTTCAGGGTTGGCAAGTGTCCAACCTTCAGGCGGTTGATCGAGCGCCACGCCAAAACGCAGATCACCCGCCGTGGTAATCGACGCATGCCCACCGATTATTGTAGCAATCTGACGCGCAAGATCGTTCGCCCCATGATGCCCGCCCAAAAGCGGGATGACGGATGAACCATCTTCTGAAATCGCAATTACAGGCGGCTCTGAGTGCTTGTCTTCCAATACAGGAGCAAGCAACCGGATCAGGGCGCCGGACGCCATAACTGCAATAATCGGCTCACCAGATTTGAACAAGTCCTGCACATGCGCTTTCGCATTTTCAAATGTGGAATCAGCGTCTGAACACCGTGACGCAAGCCCTTGAATTGAATCACCAATTGCAGACTGGACGCGTTTAGCAAGCGGCACCGCACGATCATTCAGAACAAGGATCGCCATTAGTTTTTCTCCACCGGCATCTCAAGGCTTTTGATCCAGTCTTCCGCACCTTTGTAAATCAGGATCATCGAGAAATACGGCGCCTTGTCTGCTCCTACCTGCGACAGCGGCATGACCTGCTGAGTGTCAAGCGTGACCCGCTCCAGATATCCGGCGCGCTCCAACAAACCAGCCTTTTCAATCAGATCACGAACCCGCGCGAAATGCCTACCAATCTTGATGATTGCAATCGCATCACCGGACTGAAAACGCTCCAGCAACACATCATCGCCCAGCGGCGCAGGGCAAATAGTCAGCACATCATTACGAGCAGCAAGCGGACGTTGAAGTGCCGCAGCAGAAGCCATAAGAGAAGAAACGCCCGGCACAATTTCGCACTCAAATTCACCGGACAAACGCTCGAAGAGATACATGAAGGAGCCATAGAAAAACGGATCGCCCTCACACAATACGACCACATCTTGCCCTGCCCGCAGATGGGTTGCAATTTCCGCTGCTTTCTCATCATAGATTTGTGCAGCAGGGAAACGCTCAACCCGCATGGGGATGACAATCGGGATTTCTGTCTGCTCACCGGACATAAATTGTTCAACAATGGTGCGCGCAAAACTCACCCCATCATCAGGGGCGGGATAAGCAACCACCTTTGAAGACGCCAATATTCTGTGCGCCTTAAGTGTCAGCAATTCCGGATCACCGGGGCCCACGCCAATGCCGTATAATTTTCCGCTCATCATCGAACCTCATCCTGAGCTTGTCGAAGGACTAGGTTGATAGAGATTGCCTGATGTTTAGACAGGCTCGGCATGAGGACAGTATTCATGACTTCACCACCATCCATTGGGTCACTGGCATAAACGGCTTCCACCCCTTAAAGCGCCCAACAGGTTCGGCCTGCTGCACAGAAAGACGTGTGAGCTCTCCACCATACTCGGTCTGTAATTCAAACAGTTTCATTTCGCTTTCAACAGTCACCGCATTCACAACCAGTCGCCCACCCCTTCGCAGCGCACTCCAGCAGGTTTCAAACACATCAGGGGTAGTCACACCGCCGCCAATAAAAACAGCATCGGGATGCACAAGACCTTCCAGCATTGCAGGTGCCTTGCCTTGGACTATCTCAATCTTTTCTGTACCGAGTTGAACTGCATTTTCTTGGATCATCGAAATCCGGTCAGATACATGCTCAACCGCAATCGCCCTAGCACCACGTGCTGAACGCATCCATTCAATTGCAATGGATCCACATCCGGCACCCACATCCCAAAGAAGCGCGTCAGGATAAGGCGCCAAAGCTGACAGAGTAGCAGAGCGCACGACGCGCTTGGTCATTTGTCCGTCATGTTTGAACGCCTCATCCGGCAAGCCACCAACCCGCGAGAACCATCGTGCTTCAACATCCGCGATGCATTCAATCGCAAGCGTGTGAAAATCTGGCACCTCATGCGCCCAATTCTCAGCCAAGTCATCAAAGCGTTCTTCCCGCTCACCGCCTAGGGCTGCAAGAACGGTCATTCGGCTTTTGCCGAA
>CALLHT010000166.1 GCA_938009335.1 uncultured Rhizobiaceae group bacterium | reverse complement strand
GCTCACGCTTATCGTTCGGGTTTGTGAGGTTTCGGGTTGATCAAACGCTGATATCCCGACACCGTCCATCTCGCGGATCGTCCGAACCGCTTCATCGGGCGTCAGGTAAAGTGTGTCGGGCTCAATCGGTTTGTAGGGCGTGCCGCCATCAATCTTTTGTTCTATCGATTGCTGCCGTGCTTCAAAATGATCGACAATCTGTTCATGACGCGAGGCCAGTGCTTCCGGAAGATCGCCCGCATAAGTGACATGAAACCCGTCCGCATAGGCGAACAAACTGTCGAGCGTTTCGTAAAACAAAGGCAGCCAATGTTCCATGCCTGCAAAACGCCGCTTTTCGCTGACCGCTTGATAAAGCGCGTCATCGCGTGTTGCAGCACCAAAGGCCTGCACATAGTTCTGACGGAACCGCTGCACAGTCTCCTGATCAAGACTGATCTCACTCATGGCATTCAATGCGAATGTTTTCAGCTGGCTTGTGGTGCGCTGGCTAAGCGGATCAAAGCTGCGGATTGATTCAAGCGTGTCGCCAAAAAAATCGAGACGGACTGGCTCTTCACTGCCGGGCACAAAAATATCGACTATGCCGCCACGCACGGCAAACTC
Organism: uncultured Rhizobiaceae group bacterium; assembly: GCA_938009335.1. Classification (GTDB taxonomy): domain Bacteria; phylum Pseudomonadota; class Alphaproteobacteria; order Rhizobiales; family Rhizobiaceae; genus JAALLB01. The sequence continues at coordinate 2,451 of CALLHT010000166.1, read as the reverse complement.
GCCGCGCTCCCGAACAGTCGGCACTCGCTCAAAGCCATCGCCCGACAATTGCTGCGTGAGCGCGTCCATATCGACGCGATTTCCGGGCGCAAGTTTAGTCTGCTGCGCTTCAAGCACATTCTTTGGCACATTCCTCTGCAAAATCGCATTCGCTGTCGTCAACACTAAAAACGGCCTTGCACCGACAGACGCTTTGGAAATTCGGCTCAGCGCCTCAATGCGGTCGGCAATTACCTGCACGCTTGGTGAGACGCGGTCATAAGGCAAACAATCCCAGGCGGGCAGCGTGACAACTTCAAGCCAAGGCGCAAAAAAACCGATGCTTTCCTGAATGCTGTCGAGCTGCTGCGGATTGGAGCAGATATGAAGCATACCTCGGGTTTCACCCAAGTCACCTGCAATTTGCCCAAGCACGAGCGCTTCTTGACCGGAAGCCACATTGGTGATGACAGTCGTAAGGCCGGATTCAAACGCTTTTGATAATGTGCCGACTTCAGCCATGCTGATGCTGATCCAGTGTGTGTTTTGAAACCATATCAAAGATCGTCTGAAGGTCTTCGAACGGAAACGCCACCTCTCCAGTAAACCACGTCAGCAGATCGCGATCGTGTTCTGCCATGAGCGCTTCAAAATCATTGACCATCTCGGGCTCCAGCGCGCTAAGCTTCTCAGTCGCGAAACCACCCAGAATGATATCCATCTCTTTGATGCCACGGTGATTGGCGCGGTAGATCATGCGTTTGATGCGGGTTTCTTTTTCTGTGTCATTCATGGGGAGGCACTTGGGTTTTTGCTAAGAGTGTGTTGGACTCGGGTTATAGTGTTGTCCCTGAGCTTTGTCAGCAACCCGAAGCATAAAAGAGACATAAAAACCAATGGTGCGGCCATGCGTCCTGAAATTCTAAATCAGCTGTTCAAGCCGGTCTCAAGCCTTGAAGGCATTGGGCCGAAACTTGAAAAGACGTTGACGCGGTTGTTTCACGGGCGCGAAACCGGAGAACCCGCTCGCATTGCCGATCTCTTATTTCACATTCCCCATTCCGTCATTGACCGACGCAACCAACCCGGCATTGCCGCTGCGCGTGAAGGTATGGTTGCGACCTTTAAAGTGCATGTGGATCGCCATATCGCGCCACCTCGCGGCAATAAACGCGTTCCCTACCGCATTGAAGTGCATGACGATACGGGAGAGATGACGCTTGTTTTCTTTCGCAGTGGCGGCGATTGGCTCGCGAAATCCATGCCGGTAGGGGAAACCCGCTTTGTGAGTGGCAAGCCTGAATTCTTCAATGGCAGGCTTAACATGGTTCACCCGGACCATATGCTGAGCGAGCAGCAGTTTTCCGAAATGCCGCTGGTTGAGCCGATCTACCCGCTTGTGGCAGGACTTTCTTCCAAAGTCTTGGCGAAATCGATCCGCACCGCCGTTGCCAATGTGCCAGAATTGCCGGAATGGGCAGACAAGAACCTGTTGGAGCGCGAGCATTGGCCTTCATTCAATGAAGCGCTAACACGCATTCATGCCCCCCGAGACAGTCTGGACTTGGAACCCAACACGCCTTCGCGGCGCCGATTGGCACATGATGAGCTTCTGGCAGGTCAACTTGCCCTCGCCCTTCTTCGTGAGCGGCTGCGGAAATCCTCCGGCAAGGCCCGCAAGGGAGATGGACGGTTGGTAAAGGCGTTGCTTCCCCTCCTGCCCTTTGAACTCACTGGTGCTCAGAAAAGGTCTTTGACAGAAATCAGTTCTGACCTTGAAAAGCCGGAACGCATGTTGCGCCTCCTGCAAGGTGATGTGGGATCAGGCAAGACGATTGTTGCTCTTATCGCTGCTCTCAAGGTTATCGAGATTGGCGATCAAGCAGCCATCATGGCACCAACGGAGATACTTGCCCGTCAACACCTCGCCAGCATTCAGCCCCTATGCGAACAGATTGGCGTTTCGGTTCAGCTTCTGACGGGCAAAGACAAAGCGGCAGAACGCCGTGAAACGCTTGCGAGACTGGAAGCTGGTGACATCGATCTCATCATCGGCACCCATGCACTCTTTCAATCCAAAGTGGCGTTCAAAAGCCTGGGCCTTGCCATCATCGATGAGCAACATCGTTTTGGCGTGCATCAACGCCTAACCCTTGGCGACAAAGGAGCGAACTCCGACGTGCTGGTAATGACGGCAACGCCCATTCCGCGCACGCTTGTACTTACCGCCTATGGCGATATGGATGTCTCTCGGCTGGATGAAAAACCGCCCGGACGCCAGCCCATACAGACCAATGGTGTGAGTTCTGACCGCATGGAAGAACTAATCCAACGGGTCATTTCGGCCGTTCATGAGGGGCAGAAAATCTACTGGATTTGCCCGCTGGTTGAAGAAAGCGAGGAAGTGCAAGCCATGGCAGCGGAAGATCGTTTCGCTGATCTGAAATCCCGCGTCAATTTTCCCATTGGTCT
>CALLHT010000165.1 GCA_938009335.1 uncultured Rhizobiaceae group bacterium | reverse complement strand
GCGCTGGTTCCTGCTTCTAGGTCATACCGGCCAAATCGGTTCACCAGATGTGGCAGCTCAATCGCCTGTTGAATGTCCATCTCCCAATCAAGCCAAGCGATAATCGTCTTCGCCACATAAGGAATAATTCGACTTCCCCCGGGTGATCCAATCGCCAAGACTGGTTTTTCGCCTTTCAGGACGATGGTAGGGGCCATAGAAGAGCGCGGGCGTTTACCCGGTTCAATGCGGTTGGCAACCGGTTTCCCATCCACTTCAGGAACGAAGGAAAAATCCGTAAGCTCATTGTTGAGAAGAAATCCGCCCACCATCAGACGCGAGCCAAATCCGTTTTCAATTGTGGTGGTCATGGAGACGACATTGCCTGCCTCATCCACAATTGAGAAATGACTGGTTGAAGGCAGTTCGATTGAATTATCCGGCGCATAAAGTTGTGTGTGATCAAAAGGTGGTTCGCCGGGCTTGAGGTTTTCTGGAGCAATGGCATCATCGCGAACCAGCGTTCTGCCGCGGTTCCAAAGATAATTGCGATTGAGAAGGCCCTCGGGCATTTTCACAAAATCGCTGTCGGCCATGTAGAGGCCGCGATCTGCAAAGGCCAAACGCGATGCATCGCCAAACAAGCGCCAGCTCGTTGGATTATCGGCACCGTAGGCTTTCATGTCGTAAGCTTCGATCATCCCCAGAATTTGCCCGACTGTCAGCGCACCAGAAGAGGGAGGCCCCATCCCGCAAACATCATGATCACGGTAGCGATAGCAAACTGGTTCACGCTCGATAATCTTGTAATTGGCAAGATCTTCGAGTGATAAACGCCCGGGATTACCCTCAGCATTTTGAACCGTATCCACGATCCGTTGTGCAAGTTCACCTGTGTAGAATGCATCCGCACCATTTGCCCTGATTGCCTTGAGCGTTGCCGCATATTCAGGATTGGTGACCTTGGTGCCCACAAAAAGCGGTACCGCTTCTTCGCTAAGAAAGTAGTTGCGAGTGGTTTCGTATTTGAACAGGCTTTCTGCGGAACGGGTGATGAGCGCGTTAAGGCGGGGGGAGACTTCAAACCCAATTTCTGCAAGCTTGATTGCAGCATCAAACAGCACAGGCCATTCCAACTTGCCGTGCTTCTTATGAACTTCATGCAGCAGTTTTACAGTGCCCGGCGTACCGACCGAACGCCCACCCACTACGGCATCAAAAAAACGCAAGGGTTGTCCGTCAGAATCGAGAAACATATCGCCAGTTGCTGCAAGCGGAGCGGTCTCACGACCATCAAAGGTTGTTAGCTTGTTGGCAACCGCATCAAAATAAACCAGAAAGGCGCCACCGCCTAAGCCTGATGATTGGGGCTCTACCAAGCCGAGAACAAGCTGAACGGCAACCATCGCGTCTATAGCGTTTCCGCCTTGTTTTAGAATGTCGTTTCCAGCTTTGCTGGCATGCGGATTGGCCGCGACCACCATGTGCCGAGACGTTTTCACGAGTTCTTTTTGTGTGATGCCAGAGGCAAACTCCGGCGCGACCCCATCGGCGGCATCTTGGGCATGGGCAAGGCTCGCTAATCCAAAACCTTGTACTAGGAAAAATAGGGCTAGGACTGCGATTCGTGCGATTGTCATGATGTTGCCTTTAAACACGGATAGTTTCTCTCATAGTAAAGCGTCATCGATATCGATCAACAGATACCTGCAAATCCAAGAGAATTTTAGAATTTTGCCCTTGTTTTCAAACGCATTGGATTGAAGACGGGGAAAGTTACTGATAAGTGTCGCCACGGATGACGTGTGATTTGGGGCACATCAAACACAGCAAGGCTAGGCGAAAATAGCGGTGCATATGAAAAATACCAACACCCAGAGAATTGAAACCATGAAGCCCTATCTGAGTACCAGAAAAGTGCTTGGTATGGATGATGATGCGCAATTTAATCCTTACTTGCTTGCGCTTATTGAGAAAATCGTCGGCGTTACAAAGCTCAATGCCATTATGGAAGATGTCGGACGTCCTTGGCCCGATGCCAATCCGCTGATTGATACGCTGTTTGAACGGCTAAACATCAAATGGAACATAGAAAATCCGGAAATTCTCGAAGAGTTGGATGATCGCCCAAAAGTTTTCGTGGCCAATCATCCTTACGGATTGCCGGACGCCTTCGCTTTATTCCAGCTTCTGACCCAATATCGTAGCGACATTAGAATTTTTGCGAATAAGCTTTTGGCAGCAACGCAGCTTGATGAGCCGAGCCTTCTATATGTCGATCCATTTGGAGGCGAGCAGAACCGCGGTCAAACCCGAAAATCGATTGCAACCGCGTTACGCCACCTGCGCAGTGGAGGGGATTTGGCGCTCTTTCCGGGCAGAATTTGCTCCCATCTAAAGACGTCAGATTGGACAATCTCGGATGCGGATTGGACCGATCAGGTTCGCAACTTTGTGGAAACCTGTGATGGCGAGATGGTCCCGCTCTATATTAGCGGCCGCAACTCAATGCTGTTCAACCTTTCGGGCCTCATTCATCCGCGCATCCGCACCTATATGTTGCTGCGTGAATTTTTGCGTGGCGGGCATGATTTTACCTTCAGGGTGGGCGAACCCGTGAACGCAAACCAATTGCGCCGCGTTTCCCGTAGCATGTCTGTGGGTGGATTTGCGCGTAGTGCTGTTTATTCGCTGAAAACCGGAAGCCCAAAAGTTCACGATCTGCCACAACTGATCGAGCCAGAGTTGCGAAGCGAGATTGAAGCGGAGACCATCAATCGTCGACCTGTGCCGACGGGAGGCAAAAGCGTTAAGAAGATGCTTGATCAAGAGCAGGTTCTCGTGCGCCACAACGGATTTACCGTATTCAATATCATGCCGGGCATTTCTCAGAGATTGCTCGATCTTGTGTGCGAGATCCGTTTCTCGGCCTATGCGTCAGAAGCAAATGTAGACGACCCATCAGAGTTGGAAGACAGCTACGACGCATTCTACCACCATCTGGTTTTATGGGACGACGAGCATTCGACCGTTGCAGGTGTTTACCGCTACACATTGCCTGATCCTGATCAGCGCCCCATCAATTCGGAAAACCTTGTAACCAATAGCATTTTCAATCTCTCTCCCGAGTTTGAGAAACTGCTCCCAAGATCAATGGAGTTGGGTCGTGCGGCGATTCTACCTGAATACCAAAAGACGTATTCGCCTTTGATGTTACTTTGGCGGGCGATTTTGGAAGTTCCACGGCAAAATAAAGCGGTGCGGTATCTGTTCGGCCCAGTCACCATGGGGCAAAAATTTGCGCCCGTATCGCGCGAGTTATTGCGCCGTTTCATTATGAAAGAATGTGGCGACCAATCCATGTCCGGCTATGTAACGCCAAAACGAGAGCTGGAGTTCGATATTCCCAAGGAAGTTGAGCTTTCGCGATTGGAAAACGCCTGCGGTGATTTTTCTCAGCTTGGGAATATCGTAACAGGCTTGGAAGGGGGAAAGCGCATGCTTCCGGTTCTTTTCCGCCACTATGCCAATGTGGGATGCAAATATATAGGTTTCGGAGAATGGCGTGAACTCGACCATGCAACAACCGGTCTAACCATTCTCGATCTCCAAAATATTAGCCCGAGTTTGATAAACAGGTACTTTGGTGCAGAGGGCGCGCAGGACTTTTTGGCAAATCGTTAGAAAACCTGCCTGTTACGCTTAAAAACATGGCATTTTTTCTCTGAGAGTCCCTTGCACATTCCCCAATTTGGTATTAGTTACACGCATGAGTCCGGTGTGCATGATGGAGCAATCCGTTTTGCGCACTCTTTTTGTTGCTCGTCAGGCGGATGAATTGCTTGTGGGCGTTTCTTATAAACAGCGACGATTGAAACAGTTTCAGGCACGGTAAATCCATGGCGGCGAAAACAAATCCTTTCACTTTTCTGCAGCAAGTGCGCACAGAAGTCTCGAAAGTAACATGGCCTACACGACGTGAAACCGTTGTAAGTTCCATCATGGTTTTTGTGATGGTTGCACTCGCGATGTTGTTTTTCTTTACGATTGACCAGATTTTAGGCTGGTTTGTCGGTTTTCTGCTCAGCTTTGGCAGCTGATCGGCAATAGTTTACGAGGACGGGTTAGATGGCGCATCGCTGGTATATTGTTCATGCCTACTCAAATTTTGAGAAAAAGGTGGCTGAATCAATTGAAGAGCAAGCCAAGCAAAAGGGTCTTGATCACCTTTTTGAAGCGGTAATGGTTCCGACCGAGAAGGTTGTTGAGGTTCGCCGTGGCCGCAAGGTTGATGCAGAGCGTAAATTCTTCCCTGGTTACGTGCTTGTGAAAATGGAAATGACAGACGCTGCGTTCCACTTGATCAAAAATACTCCTAAAGTGACTGGCTTCCTGGGGGCGGACAATAAGCCCAAGCCAATCACAGACAAAGAAGCGGATCGTATCCTCAATCAGGTCCAAGAGGGTGTTGATCGTCCAAAGCCATCTGTCATGTTTGACGTGGGTGAGAACATCAGAGTGTCTGATGGTCCATTTGCTTCATTCAATGGCGTTGTTCAGGAAGTCGACGAAGAGCGTGCGCGCCTGAAGGTGGAAGTATCAATTTTTGGCCGGGCTACTCCGGTCGATCTCGAATACGGGCAGGTTGAAAAGCTTTAACCCGTGCAACCTGCGGGAGGGGAGGCAATCGGGCCGATTGTTCAAACCGTACCGCAAACCTTAAACCGCTGGATTTCCAGCACATGAAGGAAAAGAAACATGGCCAAGAAAATTGAGGGTTACCTGAAGCTTCAGGTTCCTGCTGGCAACGCTTCACCTTCGCCGCCAATTGGTCCGGCGCTCGGTCAGCGTGGTCTGAACATTATGGAATTCTGTAAGGCATTCAATGCCAAGACGCAGGAAATGGAGAAGGATTCTCCTGTTCCAGTAGAAATTACAATCTTTGCGGACAAATCATTCACATTCGTGATGAAACAGCCGCCAATGTCGTATTTCATCAAGAAAGCTCTGAACCTGAAGTCCGGTTCAACTGAGCCAGGTCGCTCAAGTGCCGGTACGCTGACGCAAGACCAGGTTCGCGAAATCGCTGAAAAGAAAATGCCTGACCTAAACGCAGGCGATATCGAAGCAGCAATGCGCATTGTTGAAGGTTCTGCCCGTTCAATGGGCATCCAGGTGGAGGGCTGATCATGGCTGGAAAACGCATTAAGAACGCCCGCGAAGGCATTGATCGCAATCAGCTTTATTCGCTTTCTGAAGCAGTTGGTTTCGTTAAAGAGCGCGCTTCCGCGAAATTTGACGAGACAATCGAAGTTGCAATGAACCTTGGTGTTGACCCACGCCACGCAGACCAGATGGTCCGTGGTGTTGTAAACTTGCCAAACGGTACAGGCCGCTCGGTTCGCGTTGCAGTATTTGCTAAGGACGCAAAGGCAGACGAAGCGAAAGCAGCAGGTGCTGACATCGTTGGCGCTGAAGACCTGATGGAAACCATCCAGAAGGGCGAAATCAACTTTGATCGCTGTATCGCAACACCAGACATGATGCCGCTTGTGGGTCGTCTTGGTAAAGTATTGGGTCCTCGTAACCTGATGCCAAACCCTAAGACGGGTACTGTGACACCAGACGTAAAGTCTGCGGTTGAAGCTGCAAAAGGCGGCGCGGTTGATTTCCGTGTTGAAAAAGCCGGTATCATTCATGCAGGCGTTGGCAAGGCTTCTTTCGATGCTGCCAAGCTTGAAGAAAATGTTCGTGCGTTCGCAGACGCTGTGCAAAAAGCAAAGCCATCAGGCGCTAAGGGCACATTCGTTAAGCGTATCGCAATCTCTTCTACAATGGGCCCGGGCGTTAAAATCGACCCTGCTTCTGTTGTGGAGGGATAATAAAAGAATTCTTGTCCGGCTTTGGTCGGACATGATGCGTTTCATTCGTGTATCGGATGAAACACCTGTCCGAGACTGCGGGTGACCTAATTCGATAGAAGAGGGTCTTAATTTCGCCGGTAGTAGACGGGAGTGAGAGCGAAATTTCCCGGGCCTTCCCGGAAGATTTCAGTTCAAACTCGCTAGCCTAGCCGAATGGGGTTCACACTCCGCTTATCGGCCTGGGACAGGACCTTGAGCGTCGAAAGCTTGAAAGTTCTGTCTTTCAAGAGTTCGGCAAAAGCAACCGGAAGGTTTCAGGAAACTGAAATGTTCCAATTGGAGAGAGACTGTGGAAAGAGCGGAAAAACGTGAGTTTGTAGCTTCCATGAACGAAGTGTTTTCGAACGCTGGCGCTGTGGTTGTTGCACACTATTCCGGTATCACCGTTGCTCAGATGAGTACATTGCGTGCTCAGATGAAGGAAGCTGGTGGCACTGTCAAAGTCGCGAAGAACCGTCTTGCCAAACTCGCTCTTGAAGGCACGGAAGCTGTGCACATCCAGGACCTTTTCGAGGGGCAAACGCTTGTTTGTTACTCAGAAGATCCCGTGACAGCTCCCAAGGTAGCCGTTGAATTCGCAAAGACCAACGACAAGCTCGTTATTCTTGGCGGTGCAATGGGTGCCACAAACCTCGATGCAAATGGTGTTAAGGCGCTCGCGTCTCTACCATCACTTGATGAACTACGCGGTAAACTTGTTGGCCTGCTTCAGGCACCAGCTGGCAAGATTGCTCAAGTGGTCAACGCACCTGCAGGTCAACTTGCACGTGTTGTCGGGGCTTATGCTGCAAAGGACGAGGCTGCGTGAGGCATTTCTCGCTAACCTCAAAGTTTGAACTGAGATTAAGTAAGGAAACTTAAAAATGGCTGATCTTGAAAAGATCGTAGACGATTTGTCTGCACTGACTGTTTTGGAAGCTGCTGAGCTTTCTAAAATGCTCGAAGAAAAATGGGGCGTATCTGCTGCTGCTCCTGTTGCTGTTGCAGCTGTTGCTGGCGGCGGTGGCGAAGCAGCTGCTGAAGAGAAAGACGAATTTGACGTCATTCTTGCAGATGCAGGCGCTTCAAAAATTAACGTGATTAAAGAAGTTCGCGGTATTACAGGTCTTGGCCTGAAAGAAGCGAAAGACCTTGTTGAAGCTGGCGGTAAGGCAGTTAAAGAAGGTGCTTCGAAAGCAGAAGCTGAAGAAATCAAAGCTAAGCTTGAAGCTGCAGGCGCTAAAGTCGAGCTTAAGTAAGTGTTTTCCGGGCCGCAAATGGCCTGATTTAAACGTTTTCAAACCTCGGATCCGTCCGGGGTTTTCTGGCATAGATCGACCGAATGAATGGGTCTCTTTGACAGAAGTGTTGAGTAGGGCATGTCCGGATCGTTTGCCCGCGATCCCAAACGCAATTTGACAGTCCGTCGTCAGGCTGTGCTTTTGAAAACCGATGGGATGGGTTTTTAAAAGAATAGACTGGCTCACTACTGCCGATAGAGACACAAGGTGTGATAATGGCTAAAAACCATGTTTTCAATGGTCGCAAACGCGTAAGAAAATTCTTCGGTAACATCACCGAAGTGGCAGAAATGCCAAACCTGATTGAAGTCCAAAAGCAATCTTATGATCAATTCCTTATGGTTGATGAGCCAGAAGGTGGTCGTGGTGATGAGGGTCTTCAGGCTGTTTTCGAATCTGTTTTTCCGATTAAGGACTTCGCTGGATCAGCTCAACTTGAGTTCGTCAGCTACGAATTTGATGCTCCGAAATACGATGTGGAAGAGTGCCGCCAGCGCGACATGACCTACGCCGCGCCACTTAAAGTGACACTACGCTTGATCGTATTTGATATCGATGAAGATACAGGCGCAAAGTCTGTTAAAGACATTAAAGAGCAAGACGTATACATGGGCGACATGCCGCTCATGACCAATAATGGTACGTTTATCGTCAATGGTACTGAGCGTGTGATTGTATCCCAGATGCACCGCTCACCTGGCGTGTTCTTTGATCACGACAAAGGCAAGACACACTCTTCAGGCAAGCTTCTGTTTGCTGCTCGTGTAATCCCTTACCGTGGCTCATGGTTGGACGTGGAATTCGATGCAAAAGACATTGTCTATGCGCGTATCGACCGTCGCCGTAAAATTCCTGCGACATCACTTTTGCAGGCTTTGGGTTACGACCATGAGGAAATCCTCGACACGTTCTACACATCATCAAAAGCGACGCGCGTTGGTGACGGCTGGAAAATGCCTTTCGATGCTGACTCGTTGAAAGGCACAAAGCCAGATGCCGATCTAATCGATGCGGATAGTGGTGAAGTTGTTGTTGAAGTGGGTAAGAAAATCACTGCCCGCACCATCAAACAGCTGAACGAGAAGGGCGTCAAAAACCTCAAGATCACGAACGAGCAAATGTATGGTCGTTACGTCTCCGAGGATATCGTCAATACCAAGACTGGTGAGATTTATCTCGAAGCCGGTAACGAGATTGATGAGAAAGCAATCGAGGTTCTTGACGAAGCTAAGGTCAAGAGCATTCCGGTTCTGAACATCGACTATGTGAATGTGGGTGGATACATCCGCAACACACTTGCCGTAGACAAGAACGACAGCCGTCAGGATGCGTTGTTTGACATCTATCGCGTGATGCGTCCCGGTGAGCCGCCGACCATGGAATCTGCTGAGGCCATGTTCAACTCACTGTTCTTCGATTCAGAGCGCTACGACCTTTCCGCAGTTGGTCGTGTGAAAATGAACATTCGC
>CALLHT010000164.1 GCA_938009335.1 uncultured Rhizobiaceae group bacterium | reverse complement strand
ATGTTTCTCGCTCACATGTTTGACCGTAAATTGAACAAGCCCAGTGCATCAACCGCACTTCCCGGACGTTCCGAAGCAATAGAATCAGGCACGCATCACTTTGTCTCTGGTCTACCCATTCATGGTCCCTATCCGGAAGGCATGGAGACTGCTCTGTTTGGTATGGGCTGTTTTTGGGGCGTAGAACGCAAGTTCTGGCAAATCGAAGGCGTTTACATTACCGCAGTGGGATATTCAGCAGGTCACACACCAAACGCCACTTACAAAGAGGTATGCTCCGGCATGACCGGGCACAATGAAGTTGTGCTTGTTGTGTTCGACCCTGCCAAAGTTTCCTATGAGACATTGCTCAAGACGTTTTGGGAAGGCCACGACCCAACACAGGGCAACCGTCAAGGCAATGATATCGGGACGCAATATCGCTCTGGAATTTACACATTCTCAAGCGAACAGCAGATTGCTGCAACCGAATCAAAGGCGATTTTTCAGCAAGCGCTTGAAAATTCTGGCATTTCAAACACGATAACGACTGAGATTCTTGAGGCTAAAGACTTCTTTTTTGCAGAAGAATACCATCAGCAATATCTTGCCAAAAACCCTGAAGGGTATTGCGGTGTGGGCGGTATTGGCGTCTCTTGCCCGATCGGAACAGGCGTTAAAGCCTAGACATCTATCACTTATTGCCCTTTACGTTTTGCCGTTTCACGCGCTAAGCTTCCGTTATAATGACGAGGAACTTTGAGAGGAGAACGGATGAGCTTACGTATTTCAGGAAAACACATGAATGTGGGCGAAGCACTAACGGAACGTGTTGAGGGGCGTCTGGATGAAGCGGTCGATAAATATTTTAACGGCGGATACCAAGGTCACGTAACACTCGAAAAACAAGGCTCCCGATTTTCCTGCGATTGCGTCATCCACCTCGATAGCAGCATTCACTTACAAAGTACGGCAATTGAAAATGACGCTACGGCTGCTTTTGACGCTGCTGCCGAGAAAATCGAAAAACGCCTTAGGCGGTACAAGCGTCGCCTGAAAGACCACCATGGCAATACTTCCAAAGCGGAACGCGTGGAAGCCGCTTATGCGATTGTAGCTCAACCTGACCCGGAAGAGGAAATGCCGGAGGATTATAATCCGGTTGTGATTGCGGAATCGCTTACCAGCATCGAAACCCAAAGTGTCGCGGATGCCGTTATGAAGCTTGACCTGTCGGACAATCCGGTTGTGATTTTCACCAATGCAGGAAATGGTAAGACTAATGTTGTATACCGACGCTCAGACGGCAACATTGGCTGGGTTGATCCGAGTTAAGCGTTCGTGGATAGCGAATAGGGGCGGAAATTTCCGCCCCAAAATTTTTTGCTACAAACGAAAAGTCCGAACAGGATTTCCCCGTTCTAACTCTTTGTGCAGTTGGTTTTGTGACTCTTTCTGACGGCGATCACACATCAATTTTTCTAACAAGAACTTGCTCATTAGCCGCTGCCGCGCCACCTGACGATTGCGGTGTTGAGACCGCTCATCCCGGGAGATCGCAGACATCCCTGTTGGTGAATGCGTAATCCTGACCGCGCTATCAGTAGTGTTCTGATGCTGTCCGCCAGGACCCCCGGCACGAAAGCTCTCTATAACCAAATCTTTGTCTTTGACGTCAGGGATGTGCACCGGATGGTCTGTGAGCGAGAAGACCCCCACAAACCAGTTTCGGCGTTTATGATGCGGTCGTATAGGGCTTTTGAAGATCCATAAAATACTACCAATCCAATCCTTAGCGAAATGATCGGCCTGTGCACCCATTATCAAAACCAAGGCCGAGGCTGGACCGTGCTTGGAATCAGATGTCGAAGCCGTAATATCGAACTTCAACCCCGCTTTCCTTGCGTCCACACCCATAGCATCTAGCGTTTTTTTAACAGCAAACCGACATTCCGCTGGTCCATTGCCACTGCTCACCAGCAGGCGAACTTCAATGTTGTCGTTCATCGATCTCTCCTTCTGCTTAACAAGCGCTCGCGTTTCTCTTGTCTTTTTTGCGATCCTGCTTGCGGGCGTTTTTTGTACGTGAGCAGGGGCTTCATGGTGACCGCATGCTGAACCAGATTGTGGCGGATCAAATCGGCCAAAACCTTTTTCGGGTCTTTATATGCAGATGGTGCTTCTTCGATGAGGGATTGCCGGTCTGCGCATATAATCGGCCCGCCATTGGCGTTTTGAGCAAGGGCTTCCCGTTCGGCACGCGTTTTACCAACCCGTCCCATCATCGATTTACGATCATATTTGCGACCCGAACCATGAGCGATGGAATCCAGTGCATCCGGCTGCATAAAGCTTGGCGCCACGAGATAACTCGCAGCATCGCGGGATCCAGCAAGGGGCACAAGAGGCATGTCCGCTTTTGCCGCGCCTTTGCGGTGCAGAAATTCAGCACCCGTACACTCAATGCTGTTATGCGGATTGTCGATCAGCAGTTGGAACGAGACACGAAGAAAATCTGCCACGCGTTGCGCAATTGCCTTTCTGTTTAAGCCGGCCCAACGCACAGCGTGATTATGACGTTCCATATAACGAACAGCTTGGTCACTGTCCGCTGCCAAGCCATTAAATGCATCTGTGGCGAGAGTGGAAAATATTTCATAGCCCAATGAACGTGACCCGGAATGGATCATTAAAAGCGTCTGTCCTTTTGAAAGTGAATACTTAGGGCTGAGAGCCGTTTCGTTTATTTCCACGATTTCCTGCAACTCGCAGAAATGATTTCCGCCCCCAAGCGTTGCAAATGCACTCACATGATGGTCGACATCCATCTTGTTTTCAGACAAGAATTTTCTGGCTTCTTCGTGCCATTCATCATCCAAACGATAGAATTTTTCTACAAGTTTATTCAGTTTCAGTTTTCTCGCAGGAACATCAAGCACGAAAACAGACATGCCGCACCCGATATCGTTTCCTATAAGTTGCGGATAAATTCGATCAGCCAATACTGCACATCCCACCGGTCCATATTTACCAGGGTGAAGATCAGGGAAAGCAGCGATTTGTTTAACGCCGTTTAATGAAGCTGCTTGTTCAAGTTGCAAAACTGCGTTGCCTTCTATCCAACTGTCATCTGAATAGAATGCGCTTATCGGAGCGGGTTGCGTCAAAGCAACATCGCTCCCTAAAAGAGGATTGCCCATGGGGAATTACCTTTTTTGAATTGTCTAGGGAATGGCCGCAACTCAATTGCGTACCGTGTATCCAGGCTGCCTCGTTAAAACGATTTAGTTCTGGTTTGCGTCCCTTTGGGGCGCACGAGATGTTCTTTGCATATCGCGGTGCCTTTCAAAAAATGGTTTGGGCGACAAAGCATTGACAGGTTTTAGAGTCAAACTGAAAGACAAGCTTTCCATATCAAGAAACAGAATTGTTGCACGAAAGCAACAAAATCAGCATTCAATAAAGCGGCTTCGTCTATTTCTAATTCAGCTGAACCGCTGTCATATCATTGTAAAATGCTGTCTCAGTAATGTCGGACTGGCTGTCGGCGAGCATCATTAGCGAACCGTCAGCCCCAAACATTGCCCAGAAAATTAGATGTGGGTTCACATTCTCAACATGGGGGAATTTTTCGTAAATTTCCTCAGAAGTAATCTCGCGCATATAGGCAACGACTTCATTTCCCATTTGTTGAAAGGTTTGCAAGTCTGGAACGTTGAACGTTGGATCTTGATACATGTTTGTTACTCCTTCGACTTGATGGAAATTTTGCGGATGATACGCTCGGGCTGAATACGGATAAGATCAACCGACAACAGGCCGTTAGACAAATCAGCACCACTCACCTCTATGCCTTCTGCCAGCACGAAAGATTTTTGGAACTGCCTTGCAGCAATCCCGCGGTGCAAGTATATGCGCTCTTTATCATCGACCTGTTTACCGCGGATCATGAGTTGATTTTCTTCAACGGAGATATCAAGCTCGTCTTCAGAAAATCCGGCCACCGCCAAAGTGATGCGCAGCAAATCACCCTTCTCACCAGGCTCCGTTTGAAGGCGCTCAATATTATAAGGCGGATAGCCATCATTGCCAGATTTTGCGACGCGCTCCAGAACACGCTCTAACTCGTCAAAACCTAAAAGCAATGGGTTTGTAAAACCGGATAGTCGGGTCATTCATTTTATTCCAAAATTCATTGCCCTTTATATGGGTATCTTCGTTGTCGCATGCAACAGGTGGTCAATCACACCACGATTATTTCCAAAATAGAAATAATGTTTGTCATCTACTCCAAATTGACAAATCTGGCTCATTTGATAGCCCAGCAGCAGAATTGGTTTAAAGGAGTGAGCTATGGCAGATCGCGTGAATAATGGCGGTTTAAACATCGATAAAGAACTGTGGGACTTCGTAAACAACGAAGCTTTGCCCGGTACAGGGATTGCACAAGAGAAGTTCTGGGCAGATCTGGAAACGCTTTATGATGAGCTTGGCCCAAAAAACGATGCGCTGCTCGCCAAACGCGATGAGCTACAGTCCAAAATGGATGATTGGTACACCTCCAAAGGTACTGACTACACGATGGATGAATACAAGGCGTTTCTGACCGAGATCGGATATTTGGTTCCGGAAGGCGGAAAGTTTTCGGTTGATACTGCAAATGTAGATCCTGAGATCGCCATGGTTGCAGGACCGCAGCTCGTAGTGCCGATCATGAATGCGCGTTATGCACTGAACGCTGCCAACGCTCGTTGGGGCTCCTTGTACGATGCCCTTTACGGTACGGACGCCATTTCTGAAGACGGAGGTGCAGAACGCGGCGGTGCTTATAATCCTGCACGCGGCGACAAAGTGATTGCCTGGGCGCGCGACTTTTTGAACAAGTCTGTTCCAATTAGCGGTTCATGGGCCGACCTTGTAAGCATGGCCATTGTTGATGGTGAACTACAACTGACCTTGGAAGACGGCTCAACAAGCGGCTTATCCAATCCTGCCCAATTCGTTGGCTATCAGGGCGATGCTGCAAATCCGAGTTCAGTCGTTGTGAAACGTAACGGCCTGCATGCGGACATTATCATCGATCCTGAACATCCAATCGGTAAAACAGACAAAGCTGATATTGCCGATGTGGTTCTTGAATCAGCCATGACGACAATTTGTGACTGCGAAGATTCTGTAGCAGCGGTTGATGGCGAAGATAAAACTCTGGCCTATCGCAATTGGCTCGGTCTTCTCAAAGGCGATTTACAAGACAGCTTTGAAAAAGGCGGCAAGCAGATCACGCGGACATTGAACCCGGACCGTGTTTACACAGGTGCTGATGGTTCGGAAGTTTCGCTGCCGGGCCGCTCAATGCTTCTAGTGCGGAACGTGGGTCACCTGATGAAGAACCCCGCGATTACGAAAGACGGCAATGAGTTTCCGGAAGGCATTATGGATTGCCTAACAACAGCAATGATTGCACTGCATGATATTGGCCCTAACGGGAAACACGGCAATTCGCGTGAAGGTTCCATGTATATCGTGAAACCGAAAATGCACGGGCCCGAAGAAGTGGCCTTTGCCTGTGAACTGTTCGCTCGCGTTGAAGGCATGTTGGGTATGAAGCCAAACACGCTGAAAATGGGTATTATGGATGAAGAGCGCCGTACTACCGTCAACCTGAAGGAATGTATTCGCGTTGCCAAAGAACGTGTTGTATTCATCAATACCGGCTTCCTTGATCGTACAGGCGATGAAATTCATACGTCCATGCTTGCTGGCCCAATGCTGCGCAAAGGTGATATGAAGGGCGCTCCATGGATCCAAGCCTATGAAGCCTGGAACGTGGATATCGGACTAGAGTGCGGACTTTCCGGTCATGCACAGATCGGTAAAGGCATGTGGGCGATGCCTGATCTGATGGCAGACATGCTGGAACAGAAAATTGGCCATCCGAATGCAGGCGCCAATTGTGCTTGGGTACCTTCACCCACCGCTGCAACGCTTCACGCGACACATTATCATGAAGTCAATGTTGCCGAAGTGCAGTCCAAACTCTCAAGCCGTACCCGCGCAAATATTGATGATATCCTTTCTGTTCCGGTTGCGGTTCGTCCAAACTGGAGCCCGGAAGACATTCAGAACGAACTCGACAATAACGCGCAAGGTATCCTCGGATATATGGTGCGTTGGGTGGAACAAGGCGTAGGCTGCTCGAAAGTTCCAGACATCAATGATGTTGGGCTAATGGAAGACCGCGCAACGCTTCGCATCTCCACACAGCATATTGCCAATTGGCTACAGCATGGCGTGTGTTCAAAAGAGCAGGTTCTGGAAACGCTTCAGCGTATGGCCGCAGTGGTTGATGGTCAGAATGAAGGCGATGATCTCTATCGCAACATGGCCCCTGATTTCGATTCTTCTGTTGCCTTCCAGGCCGCATGCGAACTGGTCTTTGAAGGTAAGGCACAACCCTCAGGGTACACTGAGCCTGTGCTTCACCGTAAGCGCCTTGAGTTTAAGGCAATCGCATAAGCGGTTGCCTATTCCTCCCGCAATCGCGCAAACAAAAAAGCCCGCTGAGTTCAGCGGGCTTTTTTTATTGGAATTTCGTTTCGGCTTAAGTCTGTTTCACGACCACTTTCGCACCAGGCTTCACACGATCATACAAATCGATGATGTCCTGGTTCAAAAGGCGAATACAGCCCGATGATGCCGCTGTGCCGATTGACCACCATTCCGGCGTGCCATGCAGACGATACAGTGTATCGCGTCCGCCTTGCGTTAGATAAAGGGCACGCGGACCAAGAGGATTGCTAAGACCAGGAGGCATTCCGCCAGCCCATTTCTTAAGTTCCGGGCGACGACCAATCATACGTGCAGGCGGTGTCCAGGTCGGCCATTCTTTCTTCCAGCCGATTTTTGCGTTACCTGACCAGGCAAAACCCTGTTTTCCTACACCAACACCATAACGCATTGCTTTTCCGCCCGGCTGAACCAGATAGAGAAACCGCTTCGGTACATCGACCACAATCGTGCCAACGCGTTGCTTTGTTGGATAATCCACTTCCTGACGAAGGTACTGTTTATCAATTTTGCGGATCGGAATTTCGGGGATTTTAAAACCACCATCCGTCACTGCACCATATGATGCTCGAAACTGTCGTGTTGGGTCTCTGCTGATCGAAGAGCAGCCAGCAAGGGCTGCTGTAGAAAGCAAAGAAAGGGTGAAGGTGCGTCTGTCCATAGATCTCTCCGAAAGGTAGGCGCTCCGCAGGGGCATGCGAAATTATTACGTAGAGTCATTGAGTTATCAAATTGGATGCGATTCGCAATTTCTAAATCGTTAAAATTGAAATGAATAATCATTTGTTGCATATTGGCAACAAGCCACTTCGGAAGATTTGAGCACATTCGGAGACCGAATTCTTTGCCCCTGATTAGCCCTTATGACAATAATCCGGCGATTGACGCGCGCCAATCCGAGACAGCAATGGAAATCCGGCGAGGTGTAATACGGGGAATGTCCCGCAGCGATATTGTGTTTGTTCCAGAGTTCACATTACCGGGCGGAAGACGCGCTGATCTAATCGGGTTAGATGCCAAGGGCATGATCGTCATTGTTGAGATCAAGTCATCTGTTGCTGATTTTAACGCAGACAATAAATGGCATGAATACAAGGAAGTATCGGACCGGTTTTATTTTGCGAGCCATCCGTCTGTACCTAGCGAAATTTTTCCGGAAGACGAAGGTTTTATTCTCGCAGATCAGTACGGATGCGAAATTATTCGGGAAAGCGAAACCCTGAAGCTTTCCGCACCGACAAGAAAATCACTCACGCTGAAAATTGCACGTGCTGCCGCATCCAGACTTCACACCATTTCAGAGTATGCCGCGAAGAAAGACGTTTGAACTTACTTAGGCGCGCGTTTAGCCAAAATGCGCTGCAATGTCCGGCGGTGCATGTTTAACCGACGTGCCGTTTCAGATACATTTCGGTCACACAGTTCGTAAACTCGTTGAATATGCTCCCAACGCACCCGATCTGCTGACATCGGATTTTCCGGCGGTTCTGCTTTTTCTTCAGGGTCACGCATCAACGCTGTGCAGACATCATCGGCATCGGCTGGCTTCGCCAGATAGTCAACCGCACCCATCTTCACGGCTGTCACAGCAGTTGCGATGTTTCCGTACCCGGTCAGGATGACAGCTTTACAATCCGGGCGACGGGACCGAATCTCTTCGACGATATCAAGACCATTGCCATCGTTAAGGCGCATATCAACCACCGCATAAGCAGGCGGGTTGGCACGGACCTTAGCCATTCCTTCAGAAACGGAATCGGCCATTTCAACTGAGAACCCACGGGACTCCATTGCCCTGCCTAAGCGCTGAAGGAAGGGCTTATCGTCATCTACAATCAAAAGCGATGCATCTTGTTGCGGATCAAGCTTCTGGGATTGGGTCATGGTTCTTCTTTTCTCTGCCTATATTGCATTATTTGGGTCAGAAGTGCCGATTTGTCAAAAAAATTACAGCAAAATGCTTAAGAAGATGCGGGCTTTTTGACTTCCAATGCGGTTCGCGGCCAGCGTATTGTTACAGACGCTCCCGGCATTGCCGTGCTCTTGGAATTTTCAAATTTTGCTATTGCTCCGCTTCGCTCCAGCAACGTCTTCGCGATAAACAAGCCAAGACCCAGACCGCCTTCCGGCTTCAGGGTCGATCGGCTGGTTAAGAACGGCTCGCCAATCCGGCGGATCATTTCATCATGAAATCCCGAACCATCATCATTGACGGTGACCCAGATGGCGGTTTTGTCCCAACCTGCTTCGAGCTTGACGGTTTTGCGGGCGTGATCGACAGCATTTTCAACGATGTTGCCAAGTCCGTACAAAACTCCAGGATTTCGCGAACACATCGGCGTTTCTTCTTCACCCGAAAGCTTTATCGAAATATCAACGCCAAAGTTTCGATGCGGCTCACACACTTCTTCTAACAATACCGGCAGCGAGACCACGGAGAGATGCTGATCATCATCACTCGAAAGAGAGGTCAGGGTTTGCATGATTTCGCGACACCGTTCTGCCTGGCTACGCAGAAGTTTAACGTCTTCAAACATAGGCGATGATGTATCAAATTCGCGCAGCATTTCCTTCGCAACCAACGATATGGTCGCAAGGGGTGTTCCCAATTCATGGGCAGCGGCAGCGGCCAATCCGTCAATGTTGGAAAGATGCTGTTCACGCTGAAGAACGAGCTCCGTTGCAGCCAAAGCGTCAGCAAGTTGTCTTGATTCATCCGCAACTCTGAATGCATAGACTGCCGTAAACAGAAGGCTCGAAATCACCGCGAACCACATGCCTGCGATATAGATCCACGGTAAGTTCAAACCGGAGGCCTGCACCCATGGCAGCGGCAGATGGAAAAATGCCAGGATGGTTGCAGAGGCCATTGCGATAAGGCCCAGCAAAACCGTGGACGAGATTGATTGCGTCGTCGCCGAGATGAACACAGGCACCAGGAGCAGGAACGAGAACGGGTTTCCCAATCCGCCGGTAAGAAACAAGAGCAATGCAAGTTGCAAAATATCATAGGTCAGAAGTGTAGTGGATGAACGTTCCGACAATCGAATATTTGACGGATACCGAATGGTTAGAAAGGCGTTCAGAAACGCAGATACTGCAATGAGAACAAAACACCATGCCGGATGAAATTGGAAATCCAGCAATAGCCAGACGACCAGAACCGCAACAGTCTGGCCGAAAATGGCAAGCCAGCGGATTTTGGTGAGGGTTTCCAGACGCAGATTATTGCTGGATGGGTTACCTAAAACTCCGGGAAAATCTGCGTCTGACATCAGGTTTGAATCGTTCTATTAGGCGGACATATCAACGATGACACGGCCGCGAACTTTTCCTTCAACCAGATCTGTCGCTGTTTGCACGATGTCATCAAATCCGATTTCGTTGGTAATTGCGTCGAGTTTTGTAAGATCAAGATCACTGACAATTCTGCTCCAAGCTTCATTACGAAGGTCTTTTGACGCCATCACAGAATCCACACCTAGCAATCCGACACCGCGCAGAATAAACGGCATGACCGTTGCTGGCAGATCAAATCCTTGAGCCAGACCACATGCAGCCACTGCGCCACCATAATTGGTTTGTGCAAGAACATTAGCGAGCGTGTGCGAACCAACCGCATCCACGCCTGCAGCCCAACGCTCTTTACCGAGCGGGCGACCCGCTTCCGACAGCTCTGCACGGTCGATAATTTCTGTTGCACCAAGTTCTTTAAGAAAATCTGCTTCATTCACACGACCTGTAGAAGCGATGACTTCAAATCCTAGTTTGGAGAGAATTGCGATTGCAACAGTACCCACGCCACCATTTGCGCCGGTCACAACAACCGGACCAGATGATGGGGTAATGCCGTATTTTTCCAATGCCATGACACACAGCATGGCGGTGTAACCTGCGGTACCAACACCCATAGCCTGCTTTGCCGAAAGTCCTGAGGGAAGCGGGATAAGCCAATCCGAACTCAGCCGCGCTTCGCCTGCGTAAGCACCCCAATGAACCTCGCCAACGCCAAAGCCGTTTAGCAGAACCGCGTCGCCTTCTTTGAATTCAGAGGAGGACGATTCGACCACCGTTCCTGCCAAGTCGATGCCGGGCACCATCGGCCAATGGCGCACGACCGGGCTTTTTCCGGTGATCGCCAGACCATCTTTATAGTTGATGGTGGTTGCCTCAACAGAAACCGTAACATCGCCATCCATCAAGTCATCGCGGGTTAGCTCAACCACGTCAACAGATTGCTTTTTCTCCTCATCGCGGGAGATTTGAATTGCCTTGAAACTCATTGTTCGGTTTCCTTTTCTTGCTTCCGCGACCGGAGCCATAGATTGATTTCGTCTAGTATGATGGCGCCTGCGCCAACCGTGATGAATGTATCGGCCAGATTGAAAACTGCAAACCGGAAATTCAATGGATCGATGTGAAAAAATAGCATGTCGACCACATAGCCCAGCACTGCCCGGTCAATCAGGTTTCCGATTGCACCCCCAATGACCAACCCGTATCCAAGCGCAGAAAGTGCGCGACCCGGTTCCAAATTGCGCCACAGCCAAAATACAAATCCGATAATAGCAGTGGTCATGATAACGAGAGGCCAGCGTCCAAAATCAGCGAACATGGAAAAGGCAACGCCGTAATTATAGGTGCGATACAGGCTGAAAAAGGGTAGGAGCTGCACTTGTTGCTCAAACGGCAAATAGCTCTCAACAAGCCACTTGGAAAGTTGATCAACCAGCACCAGCGCCACGATTAAAATTGTCCAGAATGCGCGGTTCATTTTAATTCACCTTCAACTGCAGGAAGGCGCTTGCCCATCTGAAACAAAAACACACCCGTTGCGATCGCCAGATTAAGCGAATCTGCGGCACCATGCATCGGAATGAGCGCGAGTTTGTCACACGCTTCAGCAAGATCGTCTGGCATACCCTGCTGCTCATTGCCCATCAGCAGCAAAACCGGGTGGGATGCATAGTCAATTGTTCTGAAATCAACAGCGCCTTTGAGATGCGTGCCGACAACGAGACCGTTCCAGCTTTTTCGCCAAGCCAAGAATTCACCATTTGTCATTCGCACTAGAGGTACATTGAAAATCGATCCCATCGTAGCGCGTGTCGCTTCCACGGAAAACGGATCCGTCGTTTCACCAATCAGGATAATACCATCTGCCCCCGCAGAATCAGCAGTTCGAATAATCGTGCCAAGATTACCGGGATCGCGAACACGGTCTAACCCAATCCAGACTGTTTTTGGATCGCTCACATTTTTGGGCGCTTGCGACCATTGTTGTTTGATCACACCCAGCACTGTTTGCGGATTGTCTTTGCGCGTGATGGAGGTCAGCACCTTGCCGTTTACCTCTAGAATATCACCGCCTTGAACACGAACCTTTGCTGCAAGCTCTTCAATGGGTTTGCGGACTTCATCGCCCTTGGCATAAATTAGGGTGTCAACCTGCCACCCATGCTCAAACGCATCCATAACCAGCTTCTGGCCTTCAACTAGAAACGTGCCGGAAAGGTCGCGATGTTTCTTTTGAAACAGTCCGCGGATAGACTTAACCCGCGGATTGGAGACCGCAGTAATCTCGTGAATACGGCCTGGACGCGTGGCTGTCTTTAAATCGCTCATTCTGACACCCATCTGCTGAACATGGATGTGGAGAGCCGTCGGTCACTGCCTTCCGTTTTCAAAACCAATTCGCCGGATTCCAGTGTTCCAGCCGCATCACCGAACTTCTCCTGCATGATTTCATGCATGGCAAAAAAAGATGAGCGGATTGCATAAGCAGTCAAAACGACGAAAGAGGATTTTTCGTTGGTCAGTGCCCGAACCAAGTCCAACATATGTGGCAGGTGATCAAAGAGCTGCCATACTTCGCCCTTTGGTCCCCGACCATAAGCGGGCGGGTCAAGCAAAATACCATCATAGAAATTGCCGCGGCGTTCTTCACGCTCGCAGAACCGAACAGCGTCTTCGCAAATCCAGCGGATGGGTTTGTCATTCAATCCAGCCAAGTCCTGATTTTCCCGCGCCCAGCCAATTGCTTTCTTGGACGCATCCACATGCGTAACATGTGCGCCTGCACGGGCTGCAACCAGCGATGCCAAACCGGTATATCCGAAAAGATTGAGAACGCGGAACTGACCACCTTCTCTCACTTTGCGTTTAATCGTTTCTTCCATAAACCGCCAATGCGCAGCTTGCTCAGGAAACACACCCACGTGGCGAAATGACGTAAAGCGACCATGATAGCGGATACCATCCCAGGACATTGGCCAGGTATCCGGCAGTTTCTGTTTGGGGAAGTTCCAGCGGCCCGCACCTTCTTCGGTTGTGTCTCCGGTAAAGATGGCGTCCACATTCTGCCAATCTGTTTTTGATCGCTGCGGTTGCCAAAAGGCTTGGGCCTCAGGACGCACAACAGTGATTCGGCCATAACGCTCAAGTTTTAGACCATTGCCACTATCGAGAAGCGCGTAATCGGCATCGGGATGATTTTCGAGTATCAAAGGGCAATGCTCATTCGCCCGGCCGGACGAAACGAACATAGGCGCCTTTTCAACAGGCTTGGATAGTTTGTTGTTTCCCGGTTTAGGTCGCAAATTCAGTGCCTTTGCAGACATCAACGGACAAGTTATTCACAGATGTGGAAAACTGTCTGTTGATGAAAGAACTCAGTTCTCAAGAAAGTTTCAAGTGAGATACCAGAACGACTGATGACATTAAAGCCAAAACATGGCACTTATGAAAGCCGAATCTCGGGAGGATGTTAAATGAACGATGTAACTGAACGCTACGAAAGCAATGTGTGGTCCGTTTTCTTTTGGGGACTCGTGATCTGTCTTATTCTCGCAATCATTGTATACGTGATCGGCTAATCGCTTAAATCATTTAGACACTGACTGCATGTAGTTTGGCTCCGTTTTGGCGGAGCCAATTTTTTTGTTGATCTGTGTCCGGACAAAGCTGACGCGTCAGTTTCCAAAATCGATCTGAGTGGTTCATCTCTTTCAAATGCGCAACTTCATGCGCCGCCAGATAATTTAGAACTTCCGGCGGCGCCATGATGATGCGCCACGAAAAAGAAAGTGTTCTCGTTGTTGAGCAAGAGCCCCAACGGCTGGTGGTATCCGTTATTCTTATTTGTTTTGGGCGAACGTTGATATGCGCAACATGACGAGCAACCGCTTCGTTTAGTTCTCGCCGCGCCTCTTGCTTGAGCCATGTGACTAACCTGCGACTGAGCGTATTTTCATCACCCGGCACATGAAGCTCTGCACCATCTGCACCCATGCGAGCTTCAACGACACCTCGTAATTTTCCGGTAGGCACAATTTTATGCTCGACGCCAAGATAGGGGATAGTGGCCCCTGCTTCCAAGCTGATCTTGCCGGGCATGCGCGCGAGACGCGATGCAACCCAGTTGCGGTTACGCTCTACGAAAGCTTCAATTTCATCATCGCCCACATGACCGGGTGTCGTGACCTTTAAGCCATCACCACCGGGTACAATTCGCAATGTGATTCGCTTTGCCCGGTCGTTCTCCACCACTTTGACAGGCAGAGACATCCCATCGACCTCGATCTCAAAGTTCCGGTCACGCTTTTGAAGCTGTCTGAAAAACGAAAATCCCATGAAAGACTTCTACCTGATTCCACGCAAACAAAAAACGGGGCCGAAGCCCCGTTATGCAATCCGTCCAGGTTTCTGCACTATTTCTTGGTTGAGCCGCCTGATTTGCGAGATCTTGGAGCAGGCTTACGCTTGCGCGTTTCCATAAACTCATCAAATTCTTTTGCGTCTTTCTCACGGCGCGCCTCGTATTTGTGGTCCTCAAACTCACGGATCATCTCATCAAGCTTGCGGCGCTCTTCCTTGAGGCGTTGAAG
>CALLHT010000163.1 GCA_938009335.1 uncultured Rhizobiaceae group bacterium | reverse complement strand
GGGCGCATGTCCAAACCGTTGCAAAAGACAGGAACAACCTGCAACCCTTGTGCCTCATAAGCGTGGATTGCCCCATCGTAGTGACCTGTATCTCCAGATAAGATGTAAGAGCGCAGTAACAGTAGACCTACTGTGCCCTTTGCATTTTCGACTTTCGGTAAAGCGCTTAGGTCTGTGGCGACCTTGCCATCAATATCGGGATGGTAAATTCCGGTTTCCGGATAATCCGCCGGCGCGTCGATGACAATTGGACCGCGGCTTTCCGCGCGGGCGCCATCGCTATATCGATCGACCAGCATGCGTGTCATATTGGCGATGTTTTCGGCAGAAGCGGCCAGGCGATATTGCAGGGCAAGGAAATAAACCCGCATGTCCTGCGCTGTGCCGGGGATAAATTTCAGGATCTTTGGAAGACGCCGCAGCATCCGCATTTGTCGTTCACCAGCGGATTTGTCATCCGAAGCGTTCTCACTTGGTTTGCCGCGAAGCTTTTTCAAAATTGCGGTAAGCCCTGAGGCCTCTTTGTCCATGCGAAACTTGCCAAGCTTAGTATTCTTGACGATTTCGCTTGCGGATAGGCAGCACACCATTGCGTCGCAATGGTCGCGTCGCGCTTCGAGGTCTGGTTGGATTGCCTTGATGTGATCTTCAAGGAATAGCATTGAAGCCAGCACGATATCTGCTTTGGCAATCGCGTCTTTGCAGTCTTGCAACGCGGTAGGGCTTGCATCCCAGTCTGTTGCAACATGGACGCGGAGATTTACGCCGGGCATGTCTGTATGAAGTAGGGTTTGCGCCTCCTCAACAGCGCGGGTCATGTGATGATCAAGGGTGATCAACACAACCCGGATTGGCTCACGGCTATCGGCTGAAATGGGATTTTGCTTCATAGAGCGTCTCCATTGTAATTTCAGCCAAGCCTCTTGTTGAGGCATATTTTTCGGTATTTCGCCGCGCTTTGCCGCGCACAAAAAACGGAATTTTCTTCAGTTCCTGTTCCGCGTCCTGCGTCCAAACAAGATCAACGCTTTTCTGTGTTTCGGTAGTTTGCGCCGCTTTGGAATTCGTTTTCTGTTTCGCCGAATGGCCCAGATGAGAAGGACCTGCATCGTCGTTGAACTCGAAGTCATCTCGGAACATATGCAGAAGATGCTCTTCAAGCCCCATGGTTAGGGGGTGAACAAGCGTGTCGAACAGGACGTTTGCGCCTTCAAATCCCATTTGCGGCGAGTAACGTGCCGGGAAATCTTGAACGTGAACCGGCGAAGAAATCACCGCACATGGCAGGCCAAGGCGCTTGGCAATGTGCCGCTCCATTTGAGAACCCAGAACAAGTTCAGGTTGAAGCTGCTCAATTGCATCTTCAACTTCGAGATAATCATCCGTGATGAGCGCTTCCAAACCATAGCTCTCCGCAAGCTCTCTCACATCGCGTGCAAACTCGCGGGAGTAGGTTCCCATCCCCACAACCTCATAACCCATCTCTTCTTTCGCAACACGGGCAATGGAAAGGGCGTGTGTGGCATCGCCGAAGACAAAAACCCGTTTGCCAGTCAGGTAGGTGGAATCGATTGATCGCGAGTACCAAGGCAGACGGCTATCATGTTCCTGCAGGAATGTTTCCACATGGTCTTCCGACAGACCTGCCAAGGTGGCGACTTCTTTCAGGAAGTCGATAGTAGCGCCAACGCCAATGGGCACGGTTTGCGTGAATGGCTGTTTGAACTGTCGTTTCATCCACTGGCAGGCCGTCATGCCGGTTTCTGGATAAAGACAAACGTTGAAATCCGCCTGCTTGAGCCGAAGAATATCACGGACCTCTGCATCCAATGGTGCCACGACATTGACTGTTACGCCAAACGCTTCCAGCAAATTGACAATCTCTCTAACATCATCGCGGTGTCTGAAGCCGAGCGCGGTAGGGCCGACGATATTGCAGGAAACCCCATCGAATGGTTCTTTGTCCGGGCCATGCGATGCAAGGTTTCTAACCAGCTGATAAAACGTTTCTGAGGCGCCCCAGTTCTCTTTTTTAGAGTAAGAAGGCAGTTCCAATGGAATGACCGGGATCGGTAAGCCCAATGTTTTAGCAAGACCTCCCGGGTCGTCTTGAATGAGCTCGCCTGTACAAGACGCACCAACAATCATCGCGGCAGGTTCAAAACGGGCTTGCGCATCCCGTGCCGCATCCATGAATAATTGGCTGGTGTCGCCGCCGAGGTCGCGAGCCTGAAATGTGGTGAAGGTTACAGGTGGCCGCTTCTTGCGGCGTTCAATCATCGTGAACAAAAGGTCCGCATACGTATCGCCTTGTGGCGCATGCAAGACGTAATGCAGGTCCGTCATGGCAGTCGCAACGCGCATCGCGCCTACATGCGGTGGTCCTTCATATGTCCAAACGGTCAGCTGCATCTTACACCGCCAACCGTGTTCGACGATTTAGGGGCCGCGCAAAGAGTTCCGCCAAATCACCTGCTTGCTCATAGCCTTGAATTGGCGTGAAGACGAGTTCGATTGACCATTTGGTGGTCAGTCCTTCAACTTCTAACGGGTTTGCGAGCCCCAAGCCGCATACTACAATGTCCGGATTGTCATCTCGGCAGCGATCCAATTGCCGATCAACATCCTGTCCTTCACTTACACGCATGGAATCCGGCAATCGGTTCAAATCAGGTGCCAGGATGTTTCTATTAAGGTAAGGGGTGCCCACTTCTGATGTATCCATGCCGAGCTCTTCATAAAGAAATCGCGCTAAGGGAATTTCCAGTTGCGAATCGGGAAAAAAGAATGCCGATTTGCCATTCAGTTTTTCGCGATGCTGAGAAATTGCACGTTCAGCGCGTTCACGCGGCTTTTCCACAACTGATTCAAAGGTTGTTTCAGACACGTTGAATACGTCTGCAGCCGCTTTGAGCCACTGCGTTGTACCTTCTGCTCCGAGCGGAAAAATTGCAGGAATATGTTTTGCGCCACGTTCTTCCAAAGCGCGCTTGGTTTCTGTGAGGAATGGTTGCGCAAGAAGGAAGACAGTATTTTCGCCAACGGGTGGCATATCATCAGCCAATCTCGCCGGGAGAAAACGAACCGGACCTATACCCATTTCCTCAAACAAACGATTAAATTGATCTTCGACTACGTCTGAAAGTGCACCGACCACCATCAGGTTTGCAGGAGCATCCTTTGGTTCAGGTGGCAGGGTCGGCACAATCGATGCCAGACAGTTGTCTTCTCCTTGGGTGAAAGTTGTTTCAATGCCGCTGCCTGAATAATTCAGGATGCGCACGCTTGGGTTGTGCCGCTGTGACAACCGCTGAGCAGCGCGGCCTAGATCCAGCTTAATAACTTCAGACGGGCAGGACCCTACGAGAAAGAGAAGTCGGATTTCCGGGCGGCGTTTCAACAGTTTTTCGACGACAGCATCCAGTTCATCGTGCATGTCACCGATCCCAGCAAGATCACGCTCTTCCATGATTGCCGTTCCGAAGCGCGGTTCAGCGAAAATCATCACGCCAGCGGCAGATTGCATCAAGTGCGCACAGGTTCGGGAGCCAACAATGAGAAAAAAAGCATCCTGAATCTTACGATGTAACCACATAATGCCGGTCAATCCGCAGAAGACTTCATGCTGTCCGCGCTCATGCAAAATAGGGCGCTGTGAGCAGCCTGTGGGCTGTGGAACACTAATTCCGGAGGCCGTGTTGACGCTCATGAACACGCTCCTTCTGCGGGGATTTCCTGTGAATCAAAGGTTCTGTTGTCTCTCTGCAGCACTGTTTCGGTGGAAGAATATTTGGACACATTGTCAAAACTCTGCAGCCGGGCGGCACGGAGCTTGAGCAAAAACTGGACTGCGTTAATGACATAGGCTGCGTAAGCTGCGAGCGCTAATACTAGCAACTGAGTCGGAGTTAAAAGATCACCATAAAGCGCGATAAGATAAGCTGTGTGCAAAGCAAGAACCAGCATGGAGAAGACATCTTCCCAAAAGAAGCTTTCTGCAAA
Organism: uncultured Rhizobiaceae group bacterium; assembly: GCA_938009335.1. Classification (GTDB taxonomy): domain Bacteria; phylum Pseudomonadota; class Alphaproteobacteria; order Rhizobiales; family Rhizobiaceae; genus JAALLB01. The sequence goes on along the minus strand of CALLHT010000163.1, from coordinate 12,049 downwards.
AAGATACTTACCAAAGACCACCTTCTCCCAAATCGATCCGGTGATCATAATTGCATACAATATCAATGTCTTGAGAACGATTGAGTATGTCGCTGTTTCGTATCCGATGCCGGTGAAAAGTGCACGAAATACCAGCGCAAGAGATATGAGAAAAACTAAAAATTGTAAGGGTGCCAGAATGCCCTGAACCAAAGTCCATCGCGTCCGATCTCGACGCAATCTCTGCTCGCGTGTGTAAAGAGGTTTTGAAGTTATCCTCTTTCCTTCTGGTGCCGTTCTTCCGGCCATTTTTTCTGCTTCCTCAAAAACATGTCCAAAGATTTAGACATTAAGACTGTATCAATCGTTGGAATAATAAGTCAAGAAAAGTTGACGTATAAAAAAATTGACGACATATTGTCAGGTGTTGCAGTCAGGAAAGATGTTCAGGAGCGCTGGCTTTATGTGCCTTGGCATCGAACAGTGGCCATTGGGGTAGGCTGTTCTGCTGCATGATTGGAGACGCTATGCAAGATTGCAAAGGCCTAGGAGGAAAAAGCGGTAACGTTGCCGAAAAGGCAATCAGCGAATTACTGCATAGTAAAATCGTGCCAGATTTGCTAAAGTCAGGGCGTACGAAGCTCAAAAGAAGCTCTAGAACTATGGAAACCGCTCATAATTACGAGTTCCACCAATCGGATGTGGCGTCTTTGGCCAAGTTTCTGATTGCGGGGGACGTTAATGAGGCTGAGGAGCTTGTTGCTTCTCATCTGGTTTCCGGATGCCGGCCTTCGGCCGTAATTCTCTCGCTGTTTGCTCCTGTGGCACAACTCTTGGGCGAAAAATGGTGTTCAGATACGGCTTCTTTTGCCGAAGTCACATTGGGTATGATGGAGCTCCATACCCTGTTGCGTTCCGTGGAAGTTGAGTTGGGTAAGGAATTCTCGCCATCACGTAATCCCGGAAGCATATTGTTTACGGTGATGCCGGATGACACGCATATATTTGGGGTTTCTGTTTTACAAAGTTTCTTTGCTGCCAGCGGATGGCATGTGGACGTGTTGTTGGACCCTACCAAGCGTAAGATCTCTGACCGCGTCTTAAAGGCAGGTTACGACATAGTTGGAATTTCTGTTTCCGCTAATAAAGACATTTCCCTTTGCAAGGATCTGATAAAGTCGCTTAGAGAAAAGTCAGCTAAACAAAACATTTCTTACATGGTTGGTGGGTTGCCATTTATTCTAGACCCGACCCTGTCTTCAACAGTTGGGGCGGATTACGTAGCAACAGACGCATTCGAGGCACTTGCAATCGCAGCTTCGATTTGCGACAAGAGCCAATCTGTCGAACCCAGTAACCATTATGCCTAAAAAGCCGATAATTTTACAGGAAGCGGGTGTGCTAACCCCTATCCAAAGGAAGGTTTCTTCAATTGGACGATAGAGCCGGCAACACTTCAGAGATGAGTTTTAAGAATGGCGAGAGTCATTTTGGCAGTTTGTCTACCGGGCAGATTGTGTCGATACTCGGCACATCGTCAGACGTGGTTTTGGTTGTAGGAAAAGATGGCGAAATCAAAGATGCCAGCTTCAGATCTCAAGACTTGTTTGCAATTGGCGGCCGATCTTGGGTAGGACGTAATATCAAAGATATCGTCACCGAAGAAAGCGTGCCCAAGATTTGGGAAATGATGGAAGATGCAGGGGAGACTCACTCCAATGTATCTCGTGAAATCAATCACCTTATGCTGGATGGGGATGACACACCGGTAACGTATCAAGTTATAAAGCTGAATAATGACGGTGATGTACTGTTTTTTGGCCAAGACATATCCCGTGTTGCTGCGCTTCAGCGGCGATTGATGAGTTCTCAACTTGCGATGGAGCGTGAAGTTGCACGGCTTCGAAATGCTGAAAACCAATATCGTGCCGTTTTCCAATTGAACAAAACCCCGCAATTCGTTGTAGAAGTCGATACGCTTAGGATTTTTGATCTTAACACTGCTGCAGCACGCCTGTTGGGTGAACCATTGAACAAAATCGCCGGGAAGAAGGTGCAAACGATTTTCCGCGATAAGGATTCAGCGGTACTGCACAAATTCCTGATGTCAGCGATCAATGCGACTGAGGCATCACAAACGGACGTACAACTCGTCACCGGTGAGATACTCGATGTAACCGTTTCAAATTTTGCGCAGGAAGGAAAGAATTACCTCTTCTTGACGCTACTGCCTCAGGGCGGAACCGCAGACAACTTGCCGAGTGCTACAGAGCGCAAAGTCTTGTCTCTTGTCGAGCAGATGCCGGATGCCTTTGTTCTGACGGATGAGAACCGTATCATTTACACCGCTAATACCGCTTTCTGTGAGTTGGTAAATATTGCGGGTCCATCTTCAATTGCAGGCAGAACCATCGATACGTTTTTCGAGCGTCCAAGTGTGGACTGCAACGTTTTGCTGGCTAATGTCCGCAAACATGGTGTTGTTCGCCGGTTTGCGTCTTCAATTCGCACCCAGTTCGGGCAGGGCGTGAATGTGGAAATTGCCGCAAGTCAGCTGGAGGTGAATTCTGAGACGGTTCTCGGCTTCTGGCTCCGCCCAACCCATAACTTGATTATGGGCGCGGAAGTCGAGCAAGAAAACATTTCTCGAACGAATGAGCAGATCGCAAATCTTGTGGGGCATATGCCGCTTAAGGATATCGTCCGTGAAACGACTGATATGATTGAGAAGCTTTGCATTGAAACAGCGCTTGAGCTAACGCAAAACAACCGTGCATCTGCCGCGCAAATGCTGGGTGTAAGTCGTCAAAGCCTGTATTCAAAACTGGGCAAAGACAGCTCGAAAGACTCCGACTAAATCTCCTGACAATTAATATGTCCAAAAATATTGACAACTCAGGTTGTCAAGACTAGCATTTTTGTATGTCAGCGACTGCATCACAAACAGCACGCTCGGCGAATGCAGATCGACGGTTTCCGTCACTTGTCGCATCGTTGGAATTGCTCAAGCCGATTACCTGGTTTCCGCCTATGTGGGCTTTCATGTGCGGAGCGGTATCGAGCGGCGTATCATTTCTTGATCATTGGTATTTGATCCTTGGAGGAGTAATCCTGTCTGGCCCCTTGGTCTGTGCGATGAGCCAGGCGATCAACGACTGGCATGATCGACATGTTGACGCGATCAATGAGCCGGACAGACCCATCCCATCAGGACGTGTACCCGGACGATGGGGCCTGTATATTGCAGGTATCTGGAGTGTGCTATCACTAGCGTGGGCATTTTTATTTGGACCATGGGTGTTAGCCGCAACTGCGGTCGGTATTTTCATGGCCTGGGCTTACAGTGCTCCACCTTTTCGCCTGAAGCTCAATGGGTGGTATGGAAACACTGCGGTTGCCTTTTCCTATGAGGGACTGGCTTGGTTCACTGGCGCCGCGATCCTGCTGCAAGCCTTGCCGGATTTGCGCGTAATCCTGTTAGCGGTGCTTTACAGCATCGGCGCGCACGGCATCATGACGTTGAATGACTTTAAGTCAGTGGCTGGTGATCGCGAAATGGATGTGCGTACCTTGCCCGTGCAATTGGGAGAAGATCGGGCTGCGCGCGTCGCAAGCATCATCATGACCGTCCCGCAACTGGTGGTAATAGGCCTTCTGGTTGCTTGGCAATTGCCAATATACGCTATGATCGTATCAGCCTTTGTTTTTGTGCAGGTCTTGCTGATGATCAGATATCTTGGCAACCGCGAAGACTTGTTGGCTAACCCGAAGCGTAACGCTGCGCTTTATAACGCAACCGGAACCACGCTCTATGTGTTGGGAATGCTCGCCAGCGCAATTGGCGTCGGCAGCTTGGCCGGAGTTACGTGATGGCGAATTCTTCAAAAACGCTTACTCATTTTTCGTGGGTTTCAATCATCCGGCTTGGGCTGGTTCAGACAGCTTTGGGTGCGATTGTTGTCCTGACCACATCGACGCTCAATCGCATTATGGTGGTTGAGTACGCATTACCCGCGATTTTGCCTGGCGCCTTGGTGGGCCTTCATTATGCCATTCAGATGACACGCCCGCGATGGGGGTATGGAGCAGATGTCGGCGGCCGTAGAACGCCTTGGATTATTGGAGGTATGGCGGTTCTCGCCTTGGGTGGCTGGTTAGCTGCTCTGGGGACAGCACTGATGGCAGATCAGTTCGCACTAGGCCTTACGCTCGCAACGGTTGCATTCCTATTGATCGGTCTAGGGGTAGGGGCTTCGGGCACTTCTTTACTCACCCTGCTTGCTGTTCGTGTTTCGCCGACAAGGCGTCCAGCTGCTGCATCAATTGTATGGATCATGATGATCGCCGGTTTTGTAGTAACAGCTATTGCCGCCGGCAGCCAACTTGATCCCTATACGCCCACGCGACTGGTTGCAGTTTCTGGCTGTGTATCAATCATCGCCTTTGCGATTGCGGTGGCAGCTGTGTGGGGCATTGAGGGTAATGCGCAAAGTGCTCAACATTCTCCAGAAAAAAACAAAGGCCAGAAACCAGAATTTAAGCAGGTCTTTCTAGAGGTTTGGGCGGAGCCTAAGGCGCGGCAATTTACAATTTTTGTTTTCGTCTCGATGCTTGCCTATAGCGCTCAGGACTTAATCTTAGAGCCGTTTGCCGGACTTGTATTCGGTATGACCCCCGGCGAATCCACCAAGCTAACTGGTGTGCAAAACGGTGGTGTGATGCTTGGCATGATCGTTGTTGCAATTGCGGGCAGTGCGATTGGTGGTCGGCGGTTCGGCTCCATGCGGTTTTGGGCGGTTGGTGGTTGTTTGGCATCAGCCGTAGCATTCATAGGCTTAGCAATATCCGGTGCCTTTGCCGATGTCTGGCCATTACGTGCCAATGTCTTCTTCTTAGGTCTTTCAAACGGTGCATTTGCAGTTGCAGCGATTGGCTCCATGATGGGGTTGGCGAGTGACGGCGGAGAAGCGCGCGAGGGAACCCGAATGGGGCTTTGGGGCGCATCGCAAGCAATCGCTTTCGGACTGGGCGGCTTTCTAGGCACAGTGGCTGTAGACATTGCGCGCTTAATTTTAGATGGGCCATCATTGGCATATGGCTCGGTTTTCGCCTGTGCTGCGGTGCTGTTTGCAGTATCTGCAGGTCTGGCTTGGCAAGTCGCTCCACCCGCAGAGTTACAGGAAAAAGATAGCGTAAAACCATCTTCAGATGATGTTGCGCTGCAACCCGCTGAATAGTTTAAGAGGTACAGTCCATGAAACATTATGATGCAATAATTGTGGGTGGCGGTCCTTCAGGTGCAACCGCTGCAGATGATCTCGCTCGAAACGGAAAAAATGTTCTTCTGCTCGACAAAGATGGCCGCATAAAACCATGCGGTGGCGCCATACCTCCCAGGCTTGTACGCGATTTCGAAATCCCAGAAGAGCTTTTGTGTGCCCGCATTCGTTCGGCGCGGATGATCTCTCCAAAAGGAAAATCAGTCGATATGCCGATTGAGAACGGTTATGTAGGAATGGTTGATCGGGAAGTGTTTGATGAATGGCTTCGCAACCGTGCTGAGAGATCAGGCGCAACCCGCATCAAAGGTGAATTTGTAGAGCTATCACGGGATGCCAATGGTCGGTTAGAGATTTCCTATAAATGCAAAACGTCTGGCGAAACTGAATCCGCTGCTTGCAAATTATTGATTGGAGCAGATGGTGCCCGCTCTAAAGTGCTTCGGCAAGGATTGCCGAAAGTGAAACCTGCACCAAGCGTTTTTGCTTATCATGAGATAATCGAAGCACCTCAACGGGAAGCGGCTTCTGAGTATGAACCAACTCGCTGCGATGTGTATTATCAAGGGAAACTCTCACCAGACTTTTATGCTTGGGTTTTCCCCCATGGTAAAACTGCCAGCGTTGGCGTTGGGACTGCGAAGAAAGGGTTCTCTCTTCGCGGTGCTGTTGCGCGTCTGCGGGCAGATGGTGGCATGGACAACGAGAAGATGGTCCGTCATGAGGGCGCCCCAATCCCGATGAAACCCATTAAAAAGTGGGACAATGGAAAAGACATTATTGTGACCGGTGACGCTGCTGGTGTCGTTGCGCCTGCTTCAGGTGAGGGGATCTACTATGCCATGGCATGTGGCCGAATGGTGGCACATGCTGCTTTCAAAACGCTGGAAACAGGTGACGCAAGGCAGTTGGCTACTGCTCGGAAAACCTTCATGAAACAACATGGCAAAGTGTTCTGGGTACTCGGTCTACTACAATTTTTCTGGTACGGCGGAGACTTCCGACGCGAGCAATTCGTGAAAATGTGCGAAGACAAAGATGTTCAGCGCCTTACTTGGGAAAGCTACATGAACAAAGAACTCGTCAAACGAGAGCCGATGGCGCATTTCCGAGTGTTTATGAAAGATCTTGGACACCTGCTGGGATTTGCGAAAGTTTGACACTGTTGGTTAACTTCATAACGTCACCATGGGTTGCTGTCCTTTTGTTGGTCGTTTTGGCTTTTGAGGCAGGGGTCCTTTTGCTGATCTGGCGCCGTACTCAAAATGGTTTGCCACCAACGCAAATACTCAGCTTTTTGGGAGCAGGCGCAGCTTTTGCGGTCGCTTTAGGATTCGCTCTCTATAACGCTTCTCCTTGGGGCATCGCGGTAAGTTTACTCGTCGCGTTTGGCTTTCACTTAACGGATTTGTTACTGAGGTGGCAAAAGCAGTCTTGATGTTGACCAAAATTGCCATAACTATTGGATAGAAATTTGACCCGGCGGTTCGGGCTTAAGAAGCAAACTGGAGGAAACCCATGTTTCAAACCAAAACTATTGTGAAAACTTTTGCAGCTGCAGGCATCCTAGCGCTCTCGGCGGGCGCTTCTTATGCTGAGGGAGATGCCGCGAAAGGCGAAGCAGTCTTCAAGAAATGCTCGAGCTGTCATTTGATCGGCCCGGACGCAACAAATAAAGTTGGCCCAGCCTTAACAGGCATTATGGGACGCACTGCCGGAACCGTTGAAGGTTACAAATACGGAAAAGACATTGTCGCTGCTGGTGAGGCCGGTCTTGTTTGGACAGAAGAAGAAGTCTTCGATTATCTGAAGGACCCTAAGAAATATCTTCGTGCGAAACTTGATAACAAGAAAGCCAAATCAAAAATGTCTTTCAAGCTGAAAAAAGAAGATCAGCGTAAAGACGTGATCGCCTATTTGAAAACGTTCTCTTCGGGTGCTCAAGAAGGCGAGCCAGCGACTGAAGAAGAGTCATCAACAACGAACTAATTCATATTCAAATAGTTTAATGACGGTCGCCTCTGGCGGCCGTTTTTGTTCATGGCTGGTTTTTAACGCGCAGATGCGCGGATCATGATTTGATCCTTTGGCCGGGTGGTCAGACGAGCAACAGGTTTAACGCTCTGGCCCGGTTCAACAGTAAAATCATAGTTCCTGGCAAGTCGAGCTAGTATGAGCGTTGCTTCGATCGTTGCAAAATTTGCTCCAACGCAAACCCGTGGCCCCAGCCCGAAGGGCATATAGGTATTGGGTACAATCTCATGCTCGCGATGTGCCATGAAGCGTTCTGCATCAAACGCGTGTGGATTGCTCCAATAGGCTTCATGGCGATGTACCACCCAGGGCGCAATCATCACCATGGCGCCACGTTTGATCTTACGTCCCATAATTTCAGTGTCTTCCGCGGCGACGCGTGGAATAAACGTAATGGGTGGATACAGGCGCATGCTTTCTTTGAAGACCGAACGCGCGAAGTCGAGCTTACGGATATGAGAGAAATCAATTCGATCTCCTTCAGTTACAATCTCCACTTCTTCGCGTAGTCGTTCCAGAATATCTGACCGCGTAGCAAGGACGTAGAATGCCCATGTGAGTGCGCTTGCCGTGGTTTCATGACCCGCTAAAAAGAAAACGCCAAGTTGGTCGATTAACTCGTCCCTCGTGAAGCTTTCACCGGATTCCTTGTCTTTGGCCTCGATGATTTCTGCCGCGATATCTTCGAATGCCGCACCTTCAGCCAAATGCCCATCCACCATTTTACCAAGATGGGAGCGGATACGTTCACACGCTTCCAGAACATCTCCCTTTTGCGGAATGTCGCTCCACGCCGGTTGGAAGATCAGGCGCTTAATCTCCACATGTGCCACGCTTCGCTCGAAATAAGAGAAACTCTCAAACACATCGCGCGCGGTATCGGAAGCAAGTGGCGTGGAGAACACCGTCCGGCAAATTACATCTGCCGTGAGTTGACTCATTGTAAGATCGAGCGAAAACGGGGCACCCCGCAACACATGTTGATCCAGCGTGCGCTCATAATCATCAACCGCAGCTTCCATGGAGTCAAAGGCTATTGAAAGCTTCATATGATGAAAGGCCGGCGCAATCATCGCGCGCTGCCGTCGCCATTTGTCACCGTCAGACACAAAAACAGAGTCGCCCACAAGCGGTGCAAGCGCGCCGACCATCAAATCATTCTTTGGATAGATATCGCTTGGGTTTGTCAGAATAGAGCGTATCTCCGTCGCATCATTGATGATCACAATGGACCGTCTGGAATAGCCAAGATTTCCAATCTTGATGCGGTAAGCATCCCGCGGGAGCAGTTCGATCAGATTGCCGTCTTGTGTGAACATTGCCCGCAACAAAGCAGGCATCGTGCTCAACGAATTCGGACGCGGCGGCTCAAACAGAGCAGGCGGTGTTGATTTCACTTGATCCAACATATTGTCAATTTAAACTGACAATGTAAAATGTCCAATACTTATGGAAGTGTTTGAATGATTGTAGACGCATTTCACATATTGGTTTGGTGCCACATCGTTTCCGGTGCAATCGGCTTGGTCGCCTTTTGGGTGCCGATTGCTACGCTGAAGGGTGGTTCAAAACATGTCCGTATCGGCCGTGTTTTTACGTATTGCATGTTGATTACCGGTTTTGTGGCAATCGGTATTTCCACGACAACGCTTATCGCGCCCGTAGCAACCCATCCTGCGCCTGAACTTAACGGCGACGCGGCGCTCATTCGGGGAATTTTCGGCTGGATGATGCAATATCTGGCGGTGCTAACGATCAACCTTGCTTGGTTTGGATGGTTGGCCGCGGTCAATAAACGTGATCATACGGCGAATTGGGAATGGCGCAATATTGTGCTGCAAGTCCTGCTAACGATCACAGCAATAAATTGTTTCATTCAAGGTATCCTGATCGGGCAAATCTTGATGGTCGGTATTTCCTTTGTTGGGTTTGCGACTGTTGCCACAAATTGTTGGTTCCTGCTCAAGAAAAAGCCAGGCTTTTTTGAATGGCAATTGGAACACATCAAAGCGCTCGTGGGTGCTGGTATTTCGGTTTACACGGCATTCCTCGCGTTTGGCGCTGTTCGATTAATGCCATCGGTGGCGCTGAACCCAATTCTTTGGGCGATACCGCTGTCGACCGGAATTGCGCTAATTATCTACCATCAGCAGAAGGTGAAGAGGCGATACTCCCGTCCCGCCGCTTCCGCAGAATCGGCAAGTCCGGCTGAATGAGCGGCATCACGAAAACGACTGTCTTGATGACATTGGGTCGATTGCCCAAAGCGCTGGACATTGCAGAAAGTCTATCTAAAGCGGGATGCCGTGTGTTGATCGCTGAGCCGTTTGGCTGGCATCTGTGTCGTGTATCCAAATATGTTGATGCCTGTTTCAAGATACCTTCGCCGGTTGACGATCAAGCTGGATATATCGAAGCGTTGCTCAAAATTATCGATCGCGAACGGGTTTCTCTCGTAATTCCGGTTTCTGAAGAGGTGATGCATGCAAGTTTGATCGCGACCAAACTTTGCTCTGGTGTACGCTTCTTTTCCGTGGATCAATCGCAATTGGAAACCCTGCATAACAAGTTGCGGTTTAATCAATTAGCGGGTTCACTAGGTTTGCCGGTTCCAGAAACATATCTGCTTGGGACGGAAGAAGCGCAAGAACTAAGCGAAAGTGCAGACTACATTCTAAAGCCGTCTAGCGCATGTTCCGGCAAAGGCTTCTCTTCCCATAGAGCAGGGAATGCTTTGCCAGAAAAGGTCGAGACAGAGTTTCTTGTACAGGAGAAGATGACCGGGGCGCTTAAGAGTACGTTTTCCATTTGCAATGAGGGTAGGGTGATCGGCACCGTAGTTTATCAAGCTGCTATTTTATCTGACAGTGTTGCTGTGGCATTTGAGCGGTTAGAAGGCGAACAAAAAATCGAGCAATGGATTGAGCAGTTTGTTTCACAAACCAACCACTCGGGGTTTATCGCATTTGATATGATGGAAGACGAAGTGGGGACGCCTCATGCAATCGAATGTAACCCGAGAGCGACCAGCGGCATCCACTTCGTCGGTCGTGAGGATATTGCTGGCGCGATCTTAAGCCCGAAACAACAGGTTTCGCTTGGCATGCGGACGGAGAAGGTGATGTATCAGTTCTGGTCCAGTTTAACCGAAACACAAGCTGCAGTGTTCAAATCCGCTTCGGCGCTGGAGCGAGCAAAAATCATGTGGAAAGCCAAAGAAGTAAACTTTTCTTGGGCTGACCCGCTTCCGCTGTGGCTTATGCCGTTCACATCTTGGTCCATTATGAAGCGCGCCTTCATCAATGGCGAGAGTTTTGGCGAGGCATCCATGCATGATCTGGAATGGCAAGGGAACCAAAACGATGGTGTAGAAGTTGTAGATGCCTCGTCTGATACCTCACTAGGTTCACAACAAATTCTAAGTGCGGCCCGTTCAAACGGGTAGGCTTGAAAAACTGTTTCTGATATTGATTTCAACATATTCATTTGTATCAGGAAAGTTGACCTCACATGAAACTCGTACGCTTCGGAAAATCAGGCAGTGAAAAACCCGGTTTGATTGATAAAGATGGAAAGCTTCGCGATCTTTCTGCGCACATCGAAGACATATCTGCCGAAACCATGTCCCAGATTTCAAAGCTGAAAAAGCTGGACCCCGCCAGTTTACCACTGATTTCCGGCAAGCCACGATTTGGCCCATGTGTTGGTAACATAGGCAAGTTTATGTGCATTGGACTAAATTATTCAGATCATGCTGCAGAAACAGGTTCTGCACTGCCAGATCATCCAATGCTCTTCATGAAGGCGAACTCGGCAATCGTGGGTCCCAACGATACGGTATCTCTGCCACGCAAGTCTAAATCCACCGACTGGGAAGTGGAACTTGCCGCAGTGATTGGTCGTAAGACCAAATACGTATCTGAAGCAGATGCGCTTAAATATGTAGCGGGATATTGTATCGTGAATGATGTTTCCGAGCGTAACTTCCAGAAAAATATGTCCGGCCAATTCACCAAAGGTAAATCGTGCGACACGTTTGGTCCGATTGGACCTTGGTTGGTCACGCGGGATGAAGTGAAAGATCCGCAAAACTTGAGCCTGACCATGGACCTCAACGGCAAACGCATGCAGGACGGAACCACCTCTGACATGATTTTCACCGTTGCTCAGATCATTTCACACTTGTCCCAAATGTTCACATTGCATCCGGGCGATGTCATTTCAACCGGTACTCCGGCTGGAGTTGGCGCTGGCATCAAGCCAAAACCGAAATTCCTGAAAGCAGGTGACACGATGGAGCTTTCAATTGAAGGTCTCGGCATCCAGCGCCAGAAAGTGAAAATGGATAAATAGGCTTCATCGGAAACCAATTTCTGCGAACTTAGAACCTAGGACAAAGAATATGAAAACTGCGAAAGATTATCTCTCAGAAGCAAATGAAGTCGTACCAAGAATTGCTGGTGCGGAGGCGATACAACAACACGGGAAAGACAACGTGGTATTTGTGGATGTGCGTGACTCATCTGCAATAGCGCAAACCGGAACCATTGCGGGTGCATTGCATATTCCCCGTGGAATGCTGGAATTTATGGCAGATGAGAACACGCAAGCCCATAAGCCTGCCATGAAGCGCGATGCGAATATCTACATTGTTTGCGCGGCAGGCGGCCAAGCTGCACTTGCCGGAAAAACGCTCGTTGATATGGGCTATGAAAACGTCACCAATATTGGCGGTATCAGTGAGTGGAAAGAAGCTG
>CALLHT010000162.1 GCA_938009335.1 uncultured Rhizobiaceae group bacterium | reverse complement strand
GCATTTGGCCGTGACCCTGAATTCTTCGAGTTCTATCGCTCAATGACGGCTTATAGTGAGGCACTGCAGGAAAACGGAACGACAATGGTATTGTCACCAAATTCTGATTTCTTCCGCTATTTCCAGAACCCAAATGGTTCTTCAAACTCAGCGACTACGGGCCAATAAGGCTCGTAGTTGATTCACGATGAGTGAATTCATTATTGCAATTGGCTTGGTATTTGTCATTGAAGGGCTGTTTTATGCAGCCTTTCCCAATGCCATGCGGAATATGGTCAACGAAATGGCGAAGATGCCAGATCAAACGCTCAGAACCTTCGGTTTGTTTGCCGTAGGACTGGGCGTTTTTATTGTTTGGTTGGTAAAGGGGTAGAAAAATACTTTTTTGCAACAATTAGACATATTTGGTTCGTACCTAGGGTTCATACTCAATGAGGAGCTTGTTTTGGCACAAGAAAATTTGTTTAAATGCAAGGAAAGGACCGCAGGGCATAGCTTGGCTACGATCAAGGGACTTGACGCAGCAGTTGGACAAATTTTCAGTGTCGCTACTCGATTGGAGCTCTTTGCACCGTGACATGCGTCGATAATCCTCGAAAACCGGAAGGTTTCTTGCGGTTTTCTCCTTGTCACAGAGCAAATTTCTTCCAACCAAAATAAACTCCTCATTGAGTCTGGACCCTATTACATCTAACAAGAGTACAAACCTGCGTGAAATGGAATGTACGCACCTGTTACCGAGTTGAGTATTCGGTATAAGTGTAACAACAGATGGCGCTGCCATCGCATATCGGAGGCATTCAGCGAATGAATTTTTACACTTCAATAAAAGGCGTTACAAAACTGGCAGTCGCAGCCGGTTTGGCTGTTTCGCTTGTTGCGGCTCAACCCGCGGTAACCTCTAACAATCATGCCTATGCGCAAGGTCCGGTTTCAGTTGCTGATCTCGCAGAAGGCCTGATGTCTGCGGTGGTAAATATCTCTACGTCTCAAAAAGTAGAAAACAACACGCGGCGGAATACTCCCATTCCTCGTGTGCCGGAGGGTTCTCCTTTTCAGGATTTCTTCAATGACCTGTTCCCTCAGGGACCAGAAGGTGAAAACAATAGCCCGCGTACGCGAAATTCACTCGGTTCAGGTTTTGTGATCGATGAAAAAGGGATCATCATCACCAATAACCACGTAATCGCGGACGCTGATGAGATCACGGTCAATTTTTCCGATGGCAGTAAGCTGAAAGCTGAACTCGTCGGGACTGACCCGAAAACCGATATTGCGGTTTTGAAAGTGGAGCCGGAAAGTAAATTGAACGCTGTGCCATTTGGCAATTCGAGCAGTGCCCGCATTGGTGATTGGGTGATGGCGATCGGTAACCCGTTTGGTCTTGGCGGTTCTGTGAGCCTTGGCATCGTTTCTGCGGTGGAGCGTGATATTTCATCAGGCCCATATGATAATTTCATTCAAACAGATGCAGCTATCAACAGAGGCAACTCTGGCGGCCCACTGTTTAACATGGCTGGCGAAGTGGTTGGCATTAACACCGCGATTATTTCTCCATCAGGTGGGTCAATTGGTATTGGCTTCTCTATTCCATCAAACCTTGCAACGCGTGTCATCGACCAATTGTTGGAATTTGGTGAAACACGTCGCGGTTGGTTGGGTGTACAAATTCAAACTGTCACCGATGAAATTGCTGAGAGCCTTGGTCTTGATAAAGCATCCGGCGCGCTTGTAAGTGGCGTGGTGAAGGATGGTCCTGCCGAGAAGAGCGGCTTGAAATCGGGCGATGTAATCTTGATATTTGACGGGCAGGAAGTAGCTGAGATGCGCGATCTTCCAATCATTGTCGCTGAAACCGCTGTTGAAAAAGAAGTCGATGTGGTTGTCTGGCGTAAAGGTGAAGAGCAAACCATTGGTGTTGTGCTTGGACGTCTTGAAGATGGCGAGAAAAAACAGGCTTCCCTGACAACAGGCAATGATGACGCGGAAGACGAACCGGTCACTAAACCTCTATTGGGATTGACGCTTTCTGAGCTTTCGGAAGAAACACGAGAAGCTGCAAAGATTGGCGAAGATACAAAAGGCCTGTTCATCAATGAGGTTGAGAGTGGATCTGCTGCGCAAGATAAGGGCATTCAACCTGGCGAAATCATCGTTCAGATTGGGCAAGAGCCTGTTGAAACGCTCGAGGAAGCTGAGAAACAAGTTGCGAAACTGACCGAAGAAGGCCGTAAGAATGCGCTTCTAATGGTCTCGTCTCCGACTGGCGATATTCGTTTTGTTGTGGTGCGGATTGAGTAAAGCAATTTTTCGTACTTTCAGGATATGAAGGGGCCCTTAGGGGCCTCTTTTTTTGGGAAGTTGAATGGAACACGCCTTAAAACTATTGCGATCAGGAATCATTCTACTGACGATTGGCATGTTTCTGCTCGGCCAGATGTTTGCTGGGGAATTTACCGTCGATCTTACTCTGGCTGGCTTGGGTGGCTTCCTTGCAGCGGGCTTGGGTCTAGTGATACATCCTCCAACAAAAAGAATGCATATCTTGATTGTAGGATTGGCTTGTTTGTCGATGTTGGGCGTCGTCATGAATGCCGTCAGTTACTATTCAGTAGGGCATCCTGTTGGTGCTTACTATCCGTGGGGCGTTATCCTATTTTATTGCGGATTGGTTGTGATGCTTGCCGCTTATCACGTACAGCGTGGCCTGCGCCCTTAGGCTTCTCCGCGCCTTTAGACTACACGCACGCGATACCACAATCGTCTTAAGTGTGTCGCAAATTTGGATCGCCTCGATCATTTCCTTTGAGTAGACTGAGGGCATGGACCCTCTACTTGAACCTTTTAACTTAGCCGGATTAGAACTTCGCAATCGCATTGTGAGTACTGCTCATGCGCCATCCTTTCAGGTGGATGGGCATCCGCGCGAACAATACCGGCTGTATCACGAAGAGAAAGTTCGAGGCGGGGTGGGACTTACGATGATTGGAGGCTCGACCAATATCGCACCAGACAGTCCTTCCGTTTTTGGGCAGCTGTATGCGGGTGACGATAGTATTCTCGAGTGGTTCAAGCAATTGACGGATGGGGTGCATGACCTCGGCGGTGCGGTGATGTGCCAGATCACGCATATGGGGCGTAGAACGGCTTGGGATGACGGCAATTGGTTTCCGGTGCTGGGTCCCTCATCAACTCGTGAACGTGCGCATCGGTCTTCTCCCAAGGTTATGGAAATTGAGGATATCGACCGGATTGTCACACAATTTGGTGATGCTGCCTTACGATGCAAAGAGGGTGGCTTTGATGGCATTGAACTCTTGTCGCACTCGCATCTGCTGGGGCAGTTCCTGTCGCCTGTCGTCAATCAGCGCAATGATGATTATGGGGGTTCGCTGGAGAACCGGTTGCGGTTGACGGTGCGTGTCCTGGAATATGTTCGTGAACGCGTTGGCCCGGAATTTATTATTGGGATGCGGGTTACGGGCGATGAACTTATTGGGGGTGGACTGGGTCAGTCTGAATGTGTGGAAATTGCTCAACGTATCGCCGAAACAGGGCAGGTTGATTTCCTGAACGTGCTTGCCGGTGCGCCTTATGATGACCTTGGTCTCGCTGGATGGGTTGCACCCATGGGGATGCCGTCTGCGCCTCATTTATCTGTTGCTGGGCAAATCCGGCGAGCGGTAAGTCTTCCGATCATTCATGCCGGCGGCATCGCCGACATTGCAACTGCGCGTCATGCAATCAAAGAGGGGCATGTCGATCTAGTCGGTATGACACGGGCGCAAATAGCGGATCCCCATCTTGTGAATAAATTGGCGCGTGGAGAAGAAGAACGCATTAGGCCTTGTGTTGGACTTGGATACTGTGTTGATCGTGTGAACCAGGGTAAGCAAGCCGTGTGCGGGCACAATGCAGCCACGGGGCGTGAGGCGACGTTGCCGCATGTCTTTTCTAAGGCTGAAACAATAAAGAAAGTGGTTGTGGTCGGTGGCGGGCCGGGTGGGTTGGAAGCAGCGCGAATCTGCGCGGAGCGGGGGCATAGCGTCACGCTGTTCGAAGCATCAGACCGTTTGGGCGGTCAGTTGAATTTGGCATCCAAAGGGGGCACTCGGAGACAAATCTGGGGCGTTGCGGATTGGCTGATCAGTGAAGCCACGCGGCTTGGTTTGGATGTGAGGATGAATGTTTTTGCGGATATTGAGACGGTCGAGACTGAAGCGCCTGATGCGGTAATCCTTGCCATGGGCGGATGGCCTGAACTTCCCAATATTGCGGGACAGGAGCTTCTTACATCTAGTTGGGATGTGTTGGGGGGCGAAGTGCAAGTCTCTGGTGAGGTTCTTTTGTTTGATGAGATGGGTGATCAACAAGCTGGCGTTTGTGCAGATGTTATGGCTCGCAACGGTTGTAATGTGTCACTTATAACACCGGATCGGTCGGTCGGGCAGGAATTGGGACCGACAAATTCTGCCGTGGTTTTGCGTGACTTGGCAGGGCAAGATGTTGCGTTTGAAGTTTTTCAAGATCTTGTTGGTGTCGAGCAGGACGGAAACCGCAAGCGTGTAGTTTTGAGACACGTTCTAACGGGTGAAACATCAGAGCGGATTGTGGACCATGTAGTGGTTGAGAACGGCACTAAGCCTAATGAAGACTTATATTTTGAGTTGAAAGCCAACTCGCGAAATCTCGGACAGCTTGATCAACCAGCCATGCTTGATGGGAAATCTCCGTTTATTACAACGAACTCAAACGGCGGTTACGATTTAGCGCGGATAGGGGATGCGGTTGCAGGGCGAAACATCCACGCTGCAATTTATGATGCTATGCGGATTTGCAAAGATATGTGATTATTCATCTCTTTTGGCCACATAAACGACATGCCGTTTAAGATGTGGATGGGTGTCGGGTACGCCGGGATGATCGAAGTCTTGCTCAGGTCGACGTTGCATGCCAATGCGTTCCATAACTGATGTAGAGCGATGATTGTTATGAACTGCGAAGGATACCACTTCGGAAAGACCCAATTCTTCAAACCCAAATTCAAGCAGTCTTTTAGCGGCTTCGGTAGCATATCCTTTGCCCCAAAACTTTGGTGCTAGTCTCCAGCCGATTTCTATCAGTTCCTTAAATTGAGGGTCTTCCGCCGTTGCATCAGCTAGGCCGCAGAAGCCGATAGGCTCGTTAGTGGCCTTTAGTTCCAGCGCCGTAAACCCATATCCATTGGAGGAAATGCTAGACTGAATCCGATTCATCATCTCGTCAGATTGTTGTCGGCTACGCTTGAATGGAAAGAATGCCATAACCTGTTCATCAGAGTTGATGATGTGAAAAAGGTTACGATCTTGTTCGCGCCAATTGCGAATGATCAGACGCTCAGTTTCTAAAAGGAACTCAGCCATCGCTAAACTCATCCAGTGCGTAGCCCTGCAAATAGAGGAGGGATGTCAAGTCCCCATGATCTATCTTGATTTTTGCCTCGGCTGCAACGGTTGGTTTTGCATGAAGGGCGACGCCAGTTCCGGCAAGTTGTAACATTGGAAGATCGTTAGCACCATCTCCCACGGCGATGAAATCCTCTGCCGAAAGACCATGCTTTTCAGCAATGTCGTTCAGCGCTTCGACCTTCGCTTGTGCCCCGAGAATTGGTTTTTGCACTGTGCCTGTTAGCTTGCCATCTGCCTCCTCCAGTACATTTGCGCGATTCTCGTGAAAGCAAAGCATATCCGCAATTTTTGACGTGAAGCTCGTGAAGCCGCCAGAAACAAGCGCGGTGTATGCACCATTCGATCGCATAGTGGAGACCAGTGTTTTGCCGCCAGAGGCAAGGGTGATGCGCTCAGAAATGATCTTGTCTGCAATGTCTGCTGAGAGGCCTTTGAGCAAAGCAACGCGTTCATCGACGGCTGCTTCAAATTCAATCTCACCATTCATTGCCTGAGCGGTAATGGCTGCAACCTGATCC
>CALLHT010000161.1 GCA_938009335.1 uncultured Rhizobiaceae group bacterium | reverse complement strand
TGCGGTGCAATCAAGGGCGCAAACAAGGCTGCAAACAGAATTAGGAATGTCACGATCGCGGCAACAATCGTAATCTTGGACTGCTTGAACGAGTGCCATATGTCTGAGTCTAACGCGCGTTCTAAAAGGCCGCGCGGAGCCGTTTCGTTAACACTCATGCCTCACCCCCCGTGATGCGAATTCGCGGGTCGACCAACCCATATGCGATGTCCACCAGCAGATTGATCAACACGAAAAGAAACGCGACTAAGAGCAAGTAAGCAGACATCACCGGAATATCGACGTTTTGCACCGCCTGCAGGAACATCTGCCCCATGCCGGGCCATGAGAAAACCGTCTCAGTAATAATCGCAAAGGCGATGATGGAGCCTAGTTGAAGTCCGGTGATGGTGATGACTGGTATAAGCGTATTCTTCAACGCGTGACCAAAGTGAATGGCTCGGTTTCTAAGGCCGCGCGCACGGGCAAATTTGATGTAATCCGTCCGAAGAACTTCCAACATCTCTGAACGCACCAAACGCATAATCAGGGTCAGCTGGAATAACCCAAGCGTAATGCTGGGAAGGATCAAGGCCTTCAATCCGGTAGATGTCATAAACCCGGTCGACCACCAGCCCAGCAACACAGTTTCACCGCGCCCAAAACTTGGCAGCCATTGCAGCAATACGGCAAACACATAAATCAGCAGGATGCCAACCAAAAACGGTGGCAAAGAAATGCCGATTAACGATGTGGTTAGGAACATTTTTGAAAGAAAACTATCGCGGCGTAGTGCTGTGTACACGCCAAGTGGAATGCCAACCGCGAGCGCAAAGATGGATCCTATCAGTGCGAGCTCTAGTGTGGCAGGCAATCGCTCCCCGATCATCGTCGCAACCGGGCGTTTAAATTGGTAGGAAATACCGAAATTTCCCTGCACCGCATTCGCAATGAATTTGCCGAACTGAACCGGCAGCGGTTCGTTCAAGCCTAGCTGCTCGCGTAATTTTTCACGTTGTTCCAGTGAGGTCTCAATACCGACCATCTGATCAACCGGATCACCAATAAATGTGAACATGGTGAAGGCGATCATGCTGACAATAAGCATGACCAAACCGGCCTGGAATAATCTCTGGATAATGAATGCTATCATGAAATGAAAAGGCCCCGCCGGAGCGGAGCCTCAAATACTTTCTAATTACTTCTTGTTCACGTAGTACATCATGAACTCGTTGTCGGCGCGCTGCACAAGATCAACGTTGGTTGATGTACCCCAAGCAAGACCCTGCTGGTGAAGCGGGATGTAAGCCACTTCTTCCGTTGTCATCTTGTAGGCATCCGTAATCATCTGAAGACGCTTGGCTGCATCATTCTCAGAAAGAATTTTTGCAGTCAGCTCATCCACCTTCGGGTTGCAATAACCACCAAGGTTGAACGGGCTTCCGTTTCCTTCAGCATCACGACAACCATGCAGGTTTGAAAGCACGTTCCATGAGTCAAATGAACCTGGTGTCCAGCCGAGCAAGAAGAAGGATGTTTCGAAACCACCGGATGCAAGAACCTTGGCAAAGTACTGAGCCTTTGGTTGTGCGTTCAAATTGATGGTTACGCCGACTTTAGCAAGCATAGACACGACAGCCTGACAGATCGCTTCGTCATTGACGTAGCGGTCATTCGGGCAATCCATTCCAACTTCAAAGCCGTCACCATAGCCAGCTTCTGCAAGCAATGCTTTTGCACCTTCAGGATTGTATGGCAGACGCTCAAACTGGCCTGCATTCTCAAACATGAATGGCGAAAGCATGATCGCAGAAGGCGTTGCGAGGTTACGCATCACCTTGGACTTGATCGCTTCGATATCGATAGCGTGGTAGAAAGCTTTACGAACACGAATATCTTTAAACGGGTTCTTGCCTTTCACACTTGATTCAAGCAACTCATCGCGGATCTGGTCCATGCCGAGGAAGATTGTGCGTAGCTCTGGGCCCGTCAACGCTGTTGTTGTCGGGTTTGAATCAACGCGCTTAATATCCTGAACAGGAACCGGATAGACCATGTCCATCTCACCGGAAAGCAGTGCTGCAACACGCGTTGCATCAGACGAAATCGTTGAGAACTCTACCTTATCAAGGTTATGTTTCTTGTTTCCAGCGTCCCACCAATCAGCATTTGCTTCAAACGCAGTTTTCACGCCTGCTTCATGGCTAACGAGTTTGAATGGGCCGGTACCATTTGCATTCAAAGAAATGTAACTTGCGTTCTGATCTGACGCAGATGTCACCTTCACAGAATCATTAGCTTCTGCCCACTCTTTGTCGATCATGTGCCATGTTGCCCACTCTGCATGCAGAATCGGATTTGGCGCAGTCAAAACGACATCGACTGTGTAGTCATCAACTTTTTCGAACTTCGTGCCATCCGGGAAACGGGTTGTTAGGTCTGAACCGTCGGACTTGATACGTTCAGCTGAAAAGATCACATCATCCGCGTTGAAGTCATTACCGTTGTGGAACTTAACGCCTTGGCGAAGCTTAAAGCGCCAGCGGGTGGGTTCAATGATTTCCCAGCTTTCTGCCAGTGCCGGTTGAATCTTCAGATCAGGTCCACGGCGAGTAAGACCTTCGTACACGTTCCCAAGTGTGCCCAGCGTAAACGTTTCATTCAACGAATACGGATCAAGAGACTTCAATGACCCTTGAAAGGCAAACTTAAAGGTGTTTTCCGCCATGGCAGATGTTGCCATAAGCGTTGATAGAATTGCGCCGCCGACGAGGCTTTTCACAAATTTCATATACTCTCTCCCTTATTTGTGCTGCCACTTTCAGTGGCAGTTGGAGAAATGTTGCAATGAAACTTGAAAAGAATCCACCCTTGTAGAAAATTTTATTCTATGCAGCGCACCGGGCGATCACCTTGCGCAGAAAGTCCGTCCCGGCCACCACTTGTGAAATCTTTATATATTCGTTCGGCTGATGGGCCTGCTCAATAGAGCCTGGACCGCATACTACGGTGGAAAACCCGCCTTCCTGAAACTGCCCCCCTTCGGTTCCATAGGCAACAACATGCCGACCGTTGTCGCCATTGATCGAACGCACAAAGCGCTCGGCCTCACCATTTTCTTCAGGCTCCAAGCCTGCAACATCCGCCACGATCTCTGTTTCAACACTGCAATCAGGATGGATGGCCTTCATGGCCGGAATGACATTTTTCTCCAAATGCTCGTAATACGCATCAAGATGTTGATGCGGTGTTTCACCGGGAATGGTGCGAATATCTGTTACAAACCAGCAATCCTTTGCCGTGATGTTGTGAGCTGTCCCGCCTTCAACCTGTCCACAATGGAAGGTTGAGTATGGTGGCACAAACAAAGAGTCCGGATCAGCTTTTGCAGCCCCCTCAAGCATTCGGTCTTCCCACCAAGAGATCAGGCGTGCAGCGACCATGACCGCAGATACTCCTGTGTGGACGAGGCTCGAATGCACTTCGTGTCCTCTGACACGCGTCACAATATCAGCGATTGCTTTATGCGCGGTGACCGTTTTCATGTCGGTCGGCTCACCAACGATTACACCTTGCACCGGCGGGCACTTAACCCCCATGTCTGCAATCATATCGGGAGCACCTAAACATGCAACTTCCTCGTCATAAGAAAGCGCAAAATGGATTGGGCGTTTCAAATCCGCATTGAGCATTTCCGGAACTAAGGACAGACCAATCGCAGAGAAAGCCTTCATGTCGGCAGTGCCACGCCCAAACAATTTTCCGTCTTTCTGCACAACGGACCAAGGATCAGTAGTCCATGCCTGCCCTTCAACAGGAACCACATCCGTATGACCGGATAAAACTATTCCACCTTCCACGTTTGGCCCGACGGTTGCCCAAAGGTTCGCCTTGTTGCCTTCTTCATTATAAACGAAATGGCTTTCGATACCCCATTCGCCGAGGTAATCGCGAACAAATTCAACCAGCGGCAAGTTTGAATCACATGAAACCGTGGGAAAGCTTACGAGCTTTTCTATCATTTCAATTTGGGAATAGGTCTGTCCAGACATGTGCCACCATATGTTTCTTGTTTTCTTTGATTGGAAACATATGGCTTAGCGTTGGTTTAACGCAAGGCAGAAATCACTCTTCGCGGAATGCTTTGCTGAAACTGTCGGTGACAGGCTTCGCAAGATACTCAACGAACGTGCGCTCATCTGTTTTGATAAATGCATCGACAGGCATGCCTGCATAAATTTGATCTTTGCTAATCGAACTCGGCAAATTCGCATCAAGTTTCAATCGTGCATCAAAATAAGGCTCCTGAGTTGCCGGGTCCACAAGACGGTCCGCTGACACATATTCGATGGTCGCCGGGACTTCCGGAGTCGTGCGGGTGTTTAATGCCACAAACCGGATACTCGCCTCCTGACCCACACGAACGACATCCACATCATTCGGTTTAACGCGTGCAGATATAACCAGATCACTCGAAGTCGGCAGGATCTCAAGAACCGTTTCTCCGGGCGCTACAACACTGCCAATCGTATTCTTTGAGATGTTCACGATGACACCATCCACCGGCGCCCGGATGATCATGCGTTCCAGAATGTCTGCACGCGAGGTCAATTGTTCATTTAGATCGGCAATCTGCTGGCGTGTCTCGTTGATCTGCGTAGAAGCCTCTGCACGACGCGCGGCGCGTAAGGCCTGTTGACGTTCACGCACTTCTGAGATTGCTTTGCGACGCTGACCAATGGTTGCATCCAGCCCGCCGATTGCCCCTTCGGAATCCGCCTGAGATCGAAGCAAGGCATTATATTGGTTCTTAGGGGTGAGCCCGCGCTTGAGCAGCGATTTCTTCGCTTTCAGCTCATCTCTAATGACAGCGAGTTTACGCTTTTCCGCCTCAATTTGACGGCCAATGCCTGAAATCTCTTCCTCGATTGCGTTTACCTGCTGATCAAGCACGCTGACCTCAGATTTATGTTGCAGCAATCGCGAGTTGAACTCTGCACGCTGAAGTTCCAATACACTTTCGTGACCAGAGCTGGTCGCGCGGTCGATCAAATCCTGCGTATATTGCAGCTCTTCTTGGTCTGCCAACACTGCCATAGCTCTAGCCTCTTGGGCAGACAGAGAGATGATCGATTGCCCGACGCGGTTGGCGCTAGACTGGGCCTGGGTTTCATCGAGCAGAACCAAGGGTTGATCTTGTTTAACGACCTCACCTTCTCGCACGGCGATCTCACGAACAATGCCGCCTTCGAGGTGACCAATCTGCTGGTTTTGACCACTGGCAATAACAACACCGGGCGCAATCGCGGCTCCTGCAATTGGCGCACGCATCGCCCATGAACTGAACCCGGCAAAGAACAGACCTACAACTGCAAGACCGGCGATGAGCGGCTTCTTCATGCTGGTGGGAACCGTTTCACGCCAATCTGGGTGCGCTTTTGGCTTTGATGCTAAAGTGGGTAAGGGTGTTTCCATTTGAGGAGGTTTAATTTCCATAATTCCTATCTCCTCTACAGTGTCGTGTTTGGTAGGCCGGATGTGGCAGCTTCAACGATCTTCTTTTTACGGGCGGCCACAACCTGTTGCGCTCTTTCCGCATGTTTATCGATGACCTTACCGCGATCATCAAAGTCGATGATCTGACCATCCTTAATACGCATAATTTTGTCGACTGCTTTGATTACGCTCTCACGTTGCGTCACGAGGAACACCGTCATTTTGTTCTTTTTGGCTTCAATCAACGCGCGTAGCAGTGCGTTCTCACCGATGCGATCCAAACTTGAATTGGGTTCATCCAGAACCAGAATACGGGGAGATCCATAAAACGCGCGGGCAAGTGCGATACGCTGCTTCTCGCCACCAGAAATGTTCATTCCACCCGGACCAATCAAAGTGTCATAGCCGTTTGGCATTTTCTTGATGAGGTCTTCCACGTGAGCCATGTTTGCGGCTTTGCGAATTTCCGCATCATCTGCATCAGGGCGAAACCGGCTTATGTTCTGGGCTATTGTCCCCGGGAGCATTTCTACGTCTTGAGCAAGATAGCCGATGTGTTTTCCAAGATCATCAGGATCCCAATTGGCAATGTTATGCCCATCAATCCGCACATCGCCGGCATACGGCTTAACAGCACCCACCAGAATACGGGCGAGTGAGGATTTTCCCGAGCCTGAAGGGCCAATAACTCCGACGGTTTTACCCGCTTCCAGGTTAAACGAGATGCGCGCCAGAATGGGCGCCTTTTTTGGATCAAGAGGGTTGGATTGAAGCAGGTTTTCTACCGACAGATTGCCAACAGGCGCTTCGACCTGAGTATAATTTTCACGGGCCGTGGTAACTTCAACAAATTCTGAAAGATTTCTCCATGCATTCCTGCCTGCACTGATTTGCGGCCAGGAATTAATCACCACATCAATTGGCTGAAGTGCACGACCGGAAACAATCGATGCGGCAAAAATCATACCGGCAGTCATTTCACCTTTCTGCACCAACCAAGCGCCAACACCCAGCATGGCAATCTGAATGCTAAAACGAAGAGTTCTTGAGATGCCTGAGAAGAGAGAATTGATCTTAGAAGCGCGATCAGCCGCGATAAGGCTGGCAGCATTGAGATTGCCCCAATTTGCCATTACATCTTTCAGCATGCCCATCGCAACAATGCTGTCAGAGTTTCGCGCAAAGAACTCTGAATTGCGGTTGGCATTCACAAAAGCACGCGACTGCTGTTCCGTAACTTCTGCAGCAGTATTAAGGTTTGCGATTGCGACAACGGCCAGAACAGCGACACCTACTATTGTGAGCCAGAAAAGCGTTGGATGAACAAGATACAGGCACCCGATAAACACAAGCGAAAACGGTACATCAACCAGGCCAATCAAAACCTTGGAACCAATCAGACTACGAACCGCCTGCAGTTCTTTGAGCGGTTGTGTGTTACCGTTGGTTCTATAGCCCTCTCTTACAACCCGCTCCATAACATCATTTGACAGGGTTGCATCAAATTTTGCTGCAGCTCGCGTCCCCAATACTTGGCGAACCATTTCAGTAAGCCCGAGAATGACAAGAGCGAATGCAGCAAGAATGGAAAGGAAAATCAATGTATCGCTGCTCTGTGACGGCAAAACGCGATCATAGATTTGCAACATGTAGAGCGGGATTGTGAGTTGAAGCAGTGCAGCAAAAAAGGAAAACCCGGCAATAATCAGAAGCGCTGTCTTAAAACTGCGCGTCGCCTGATTGAGA
>CALLHT010000160.1 GCA_938009335.1 uncultured Rhizobiaceae group bacterium | reverse complement strand
GCAGCATATGCTCTGCGTCTTCAGGCATGGATTCCTGTGCCAAGCACAGGAATGACGGGGGTGGACTTGCAAACCATATCCTCGGCTCGGGCCTGGATCCTCGGGTTGATCCACGGAACAAGTCCGAGGACGAGGATGACGGAGTGGGATTCCATCCCTCCGTGGCAGTTGAGGCAAGCGAAGCGACGCCGTCGGCCGGCAGACAAGCAGAGCGCAGTCGAGAGGCACAAGCCTTGCAAGAAAACAAACAAAGCACGGAAAACTAATAAGACGCCTAGCCGCCCTTGACCACGCCCTAAAAACCATCCCCCAACAGGCAAAGCGTCTCGCCAGAATCATGGCCCAGCGCGAGCATGCCCCTCCTGGACCGAAGAAGCTCGGTCCAATCCGTCCCGGTATTCCACCCGGGTCCAACAAAAGCTCAAACGAACCATCGCATGAAGTCTTGCGAGAACTTCATGGCCTCGTCCGCGATTGGGAAAAGGATGCCTGGGAACGGCGGTGTGAGAACTTGGGCGTGCCTTGATGTGTCAGCGTGTCGGTTTCTTGGGCATACCTTGCCTTACCCGCGTTGTCGCGGGCGCAGGTGCTGGCGGGTTGACCCATAATCGGCCAAAAGCATTTGGATTCACCCCTAGACGCAAAAGGTGCACTTTCCTATAAGCGGAGAAACGAGTTTTAACGTAAGGAAGAGTGCCGTGGCAGGCCATTCAAAATTTAAAAACATCATGCACCGTAAGGGTCGTCAGGATGCGATCCGCTCAAAGATGTTTTCCCGACTGTCGAAAGAAATCACCGTTGCGGTGAAAATGGGCGGTGGTGTTACCGACCCGGACATGAACCCGCGCCTGCGTTTGGCGATCCAAAACGCCAAAGGCCAATCTATGCCGAAGGACAATATCCAGCGTGCGGTTACCAAGGGTTCAGGTGCCGGTGGCGAAGACTATGAAGAGATCCGCTATGAAGGCTATGGCCCGGGTGGTGTTGCTGTGATCGTTGAAGCCTTGACCGATAACCGCAATCGGTCAGCCTCTAACATCCGTGCATGCTTTACCAAGAATGGTGGGCAAATGGCGGAAACAGGTTCGGTTTCTTTCATGTTCGATAAAATGGGCGAGATTACCTATAAGCCTGAAGCAGGCGATGAAGACGCGGTGATGGAAGCTGCAATCATGGCCGGTGCTGATGATGTGCAATCGGACGAAGATGGTCATGTGATTTTTTGCGAGTTTGACTCGTTTGGTGAAGTCACCAAGAATCTTGAAGAAGCTCTCGGCGAAGCAGAGAGTGTAAAGTCGATCTGGAAACCGCAGAATAACACGCCGGTTGATGAAGAGAAAGCTGGCACGCTTTTAAAGCTTATGGACGCATTGGATGAAGATGATGACGTGCAGAATGTCTACTCGAATTTCGAGATAGACGACGAAGTGATGGCGAAGCTTTCGGCATGATCAGGCTTGGCCTCATTTCACTTCTTCTTGGAGCTTCGATCATGAGTGCATGTGCAACATCTTCCGGTGGCCTTGCTGGCAGCGAATGGGGGCCTGCAAATGCGCCAAACACATTCATTCAGTTCAAGCAGGATGGTGTGGCTTCGGGCAGCGGCGGTTGCAATGGTTTCTCGGGGAGTTACGAAGTTTCCGGGAATTCTTTGAAATTTAGCCCTTTGGCATCAACGAAACGCGGTTGTGTTGGAGAGGTTATGGAACAGGAAATCGCGTTTTTTAATGCGCTTTCAAAGGTGGCCAGTTTTGAGCTCAATCAGGAAAAGAAAGAGCTGGTTTTGATGTCGAGCGACGGTCAGGAATTAGCCCGCTTGAAGCAGCGTGACTGGGACTGAGCCTAGCGGAGTAACCCATCCAACAGTGGAATGCTGACAATTGCAGCGATTAGTATCATGATAAAAGCAATGGTTCTATAGACCGTTTCGCTTGCTGCGGAAAAGAACTGAGAACCAATCCAGATGCCGATCAGGTATCCCGGAATACAAAGGATGGCGCGGTAGAATGCCTCCCAGGAATAAATATCACTGAACAGATAGCCGATGATAATCAGTATGTCAGTGAGAAATAGATACCAGATCATATTGGCGCGCACTTCAATTGCCTTAGCAGTACTTGCCAGCCAGTAGATCAAAACCGACGGACCGGGTAGAGCAGCCGCCGCGCCCATGAACCCGCCCAATGCTCCAAAGGAAAACGAGATCGGTTTGTTGCGTGGTCCGTGATACTTCCAACCTGACCACAAGATGGCCACTGCAACCAGAATACTGATCGAAATGAACCAGCGAAGGGCGATCGGATCGCCGCTTTTCAAAAGCCAAATTCCCGCTGGAACAAGGGCAGCATAGCCCACAACGACTGGCAGTAATTCTCTCCAGTTCACATTTTTCCTCGCGCTCCAGGCGAGTGGTAAAGTGGGTAATGCGTCAATAATGGAGATCATGGCCAATGCCATTTGCGGACCAAAGAATGCGGCGGTGGTGGGACCAATGATCATGCCAGACCCGAAACCGGCAAAGCCGCGAATGACGCCGGTGATGAACACAACAGCGATCACGATGAGCATAGCGGTTTCGCCAAGCAGGGTACTTGAAATTTCCAGGAAGTGCGTCAATCGGGCCTCGGACGTTCGAAACCCGTGCGTATCATGTGATGCTGAATGTGTCAGCAGAAAAAGTGGTCGGGCCGTCAACCAGCCCAACCAGTTTGATAGAGTTTACTATTATTTCGCTTTTGAGCGTTTCTTGATGAACTTCTTCGGATCAACTGTTTTTAGTGGTAAGACAATTCGCTCGTTCTTGCTTTGCGTCGCATTTGATTTTTGCGAAGTTTCAATTGACGGAAAACCGAACATAAAATCTCCGCCGCTATTGTTGAATGCGAAAGCTGGCGCTGATGCGAGAAGGCCTGTCGAAACAATAGCTGCCATGGCGATCTTTTTCTTAAACATGATTTTGTCCTTTCTGTTCGTGACAAAACCAAACTTATGGATTGCGGCTCCTTACTTCTCGTCGAATTCGAAAACGATGTGTCTTTTTCAAAATCGGCTGGTTTTTTTCAAAATCGACGAGGTTTTCGGCCCTCAATTGCCATGGCGCTACAGCGCGGAAACCGAACGTTTGCGATACTGCGTTGGACTTTCGCCAACCAAATCCCGAAATGCGCGATTAAAGGGGCCCAGTGATGCGTATCCCACTTCAAATGCAATCGTGATGATTGGAACATCTGCGCGAACAGGGTCTGAAAGAACTTCGCAAGCAGCCTCAATGCGATGCTCATTTACAAAATGCGCAAAGTTACGATATCCCAAGCCAACGTTGATAACGCGACGAAGTCTATGTTCGGGCGCTTCCAGAATTTCTGCGAGCGTTTTGATGGTAAGCCCTTCCTGTCGCCAAACGTCCTCCACCATTGAGGTTTCGAGTTTCTGTAGCAGGCTCAGTTCTGCTGGCGACAGTTGGTCTATATCTTTGGAGGGTTTTTGATTTGGCAATGCCCAGACGATTTCCCGTACTTTCAATGCCCAGTAAGCAAACAGGATACACAAGGAGAGCAAGATAGAAGCTTGCAGAATGAAATAGTTTTCTGTAAGTCCAGCATCGCCGAAGTAAGCATGCATGCCGGTAAAGAAAATGCCAGCGATGCCGGCAGCGCTCATGAACCAAAACCGGAATTGGCATCTCGCCTGCACAAGGTCATGTCTACCGGTTTCAACTGCGACGAAGAAAAGATAGCTGTAAATCATGATGCTGGTGGCATGACATATTGTGACAAATATTGGGTCGATGCCGCTCATGAAGTGAGCTGGAATTGAAAGCGCAACAAAAGCAAGTTGCCATGGTTGGACACGAAAATCGTCATCAAATAATTCAAGAAGACCCCATGCAATTAAAGGTGCGCTGAATGCGAAGACCAAGTCCGATATGATCTGGAGAGCAGCCGAAATTGCTGCAAATTCTTTGAATATCATTGATGAGACGACTACCATCAAACTTGCGGCAAAAACGAGCAGAACAGCTGATAAGGTTTTCCTGGAAAATGGGCGCAACGACAAGAAGTGGATGATCAATAGCAAGCCGACACCCACACTTGCTGATCGCAAAATGACGTCTATGAGTTCCATTATGTTTTACCCGTTGCTCGGATTACCTGTATGATAAATATTGTTCACCCTTCGTCAAATCAACACATCTGTGATTTGTTTCTGTTTTGTTCACTTTTTGCGTGCAAGGTCTGATGGTTAGATTTATGGTGAAAGAATGCAAAACGCGATTCGAATTATCGGA
The DNA here is from genome assembly GCA_938009335.1 of uncultured Rhizobiaceae group bacterium. Taxonomy (GTDB): domain Bacteria; phylum Pseudomonadota; class Alphaproteobacteria; order Rhizobiales; family Rhizobiaceae; genus JAALLB01. The sequence goes on along the minus strand of CALLHT010000160.1, from coordinate 1,810 downwards.
ATTGATCCGGGCCTGCAGCGAATGGGTTGGGGCATAGTGGATAGTTTGGGAAGTTCGCTGAGTTTTGTTGCGGCGGGAACCGTGCGAACCAATGCCAAAGCGCAACTGGCGTCTCGGCTTTGTGAGCTGCATGATGGTTTATCGGATGTATTGCATGCCCACATGCCGCATGAAGCAGCCGTTGAGCAGACCTTCGTAAACAAAGACGCGAAAGCAACTTTGAAGCTTGGGCAGGCTCGAGGCATTGCGATGGTTGTGCCGGCACGTGCAGGATTGCCGGTTGCTGAATATGCGCCCAATCAAGTGAAGAAGACGGTGATTGGTGTGGGGCATGGTGACAAGGCTCAAATCAAACTCATGGTCAACATGCTGCTTCCTAAAGCCAGTTTTGATTCCGATGATGCCGCAGACGCACTTGCGATTGCGATTTGCCACGCGCATAGTCGGGGTGTGTCTGATCTTAAAGTGGCTTCTTCCTTTTGATGTTGCCGAAACATACGCCTTTTGATGGGTCTTCTCACCCGTTCGGGATCGGGGTGCGCCCGCTTGATCTTATCCACTGGATTGAGGTTGATGATAAACTCTCCTTCTATTTGAAGGAGAAACATCGTTTGATGCATGAAATTCCTCATAAGGTTTGGGCGGGCGATTTTTCCAGTGAAGCCGCACAGCAAGAGGTTTTGGAGTTGCTCATCCCGCATTTGCTCGAGCATTTTCCTGAAACGTATTCACAATCCGGGAATGTGATTTCTATTGCCGGAGCGCCGTCAGTCGATCTTGATGATATCTCCAAGCCACCGCTTTTGCATGCTGCTCTCCTTGTTCAGGAAGACCTCGTTTTAATGCGCAAAACGCCGGAAGGCTGGCGGCTTGTGGCTGCGTCTTTGTGTTTTCCGTCTTCATGGATATTGCGGGAAAAGATCGGCAAGGTGATGCATGATGTTCATGCGCCGGTGCCGGGCTTTGCCAAGGGAACGCGAAACGCGATGATGATCGAGCGCATATTTGACAATCTGCAAGTTGATCTGCCTGCCGAACGGTTCAACTGGTCGGTTTACAATGATGCTGAATTGTATCACGCGGATAGGGCAGGCGAGCATTTCCCGGACCGCCACAAAGGCGAGACGGATTATTTCTTACGTATTGAGCATCAGACTTTGCGTAAATTGCCGAAGTCAGGCGATATTCTTTTCGGGATACGCATTCATATTGACCCGCTTGAAGTGCTTTCGAACAGAGCTGACAGAATAGAACTGGGTGAAGAATTTGTCCGCACCGTCAACGAAATGACCGTCGATCAGGCAACCTATAAAGGTCTGGAAGAACACCGCGAGGAATTGATCAACCGCATCACAAAGGTTACGCAAGGCTCATGATCGGAAAACTTAAAGGCATCTTGGACACGATTGGCGATGACACAATCCTGATTGATTGTGGGGGTGTGTGCTATGAGGTCCATTGTTCCACGCGGACGCTAACCAGCCTGCCGCAGGTGGGAGAGGCGGTTTCAATCGCGATTGAAACCCATGTACGCGAGACCGAGATTAAGCTGTTTGGTTTTTCCGATGATCTGGAGCGTGATTGGTTTCGCCTGTTGCAAAGCGTGCAGGGCGTGGGCGCGAAAGTGGCACTTGCTATTCAGTCTACATTGTCTGCGGGTGATCTCGCCTCTGCCATTGCTCTGCAAGACAAGGCGATGGTTTCGCGCGCGCCGGGCGTTGGTCCAAAGGTTGCGCAGCGCATTGTTGCAGAACTGAAAGATAAAGCGCCTGCCTATTCTGGTGCCGCGGCAAGTGAAATGGGATTGGCG
>CALLHT010000159.1 GCA_938009335.1 uncultured Rhizobiaceae group bacterium | reverse complement strand
CCGGTTGCTGATTCTGCCGCCTCGCGTGCGGTTCTTCTGCTTGATGGCTCTGAACAAAGCGCGAAGAACGCTGCTGAAGCCCTAACGATCGGATTGTCAGCTGCACAATAGAAAAATGTTCCGCTTACCTATTCAGTTTTTGGCCTGTTTTTTTGCGCTTGTGATGGTGGGTTCTCTGAAGCCATTCCCTTTGGGTGTCACGCCGTCGTATGCCCAAGCCAATAATTGTGAGAACGTCAAATTTGGGTTCGGCCACTATAGCAAACCGCAAAATGCCGGTCGCGATATTATCGGTCAAAGCCTTGATGATATTCAGGAACGTGGGTGGGTAACCATTGCCGTCTATGAAGATTTTCCGCCGTACTCATACAAAAAGGATGGCAAACTTACGGGCGTCGATGTCGATCTTGGTAATCTGATTGCCGAAGATCTTGGTGTAAAAGCACAGTTTATTGTGACAGGGGCAGGGGAGAATGTTGACGCAGACCTTCGTAATAACATTTGGAAAGGCGGGCTGATCGGCGGACGCATCGCAAACATCATGATGCATATTCCCTACAACAAAGAGCTGATTTGCCGTAACGAGCAAGTTGTACTCGGTGGCCATTACTACAATGAGAAAATTGCGATTGCTTACGCCAAAGAACATTATCCCGATGGTGGACCTGTGCCCGCATTCTTCCGATTTGATGAAGTCGGTGTTGAAAATGATACGATCTCGGACTTCTACCTGTCAGGTATTGGCGGTGGCCAACTCATTCCTAAGATGAAACGCTTCGCCACAACCCAGGAAGCGATGGCTGCTCTGGATAATGGTGACGTAAAAGCGGTGATGGGCCCTCTTGGGCAGCTTGAGCATGGATTAACGGATAAGCTGGCGGTTCATACTCCGCCGCTGGTTGGTCTTGCAATTGGCGAATGGACCCTTTCAGTTGCAACCAACTTTCGTTGGCGCCCCTTGGGCTACTCGGTCGAAGATGCGATCATCGCTTCGATCCAGGACGGGCGCATGGAAGACATTTTTAAAAAACACGGTTTGACCTGGAATAAGCCAGATTGGTGAACAGCGTTTAGAGTATTATCACTTCGGCGTTCTTTTGCTGCAAATAAACGCGTTTGACCAGATTTAACTGCCTAAGTTTCTTTGCGAGTGTAGTGTCTGCTGCCAAAGCCAGTGCGGTCGAGAATCCATCTGCAAGAACTGCGGTCTCGGCAACCACGCTGATTGTTTTCCATTTTGGCTCTATGGCTCGTCCATCGGGCGAAATGATGTGGCTGGAGCCATCTCTGAAACGATAGCCATCCGGAGATGTGGTTGCGATTGCTTCGTTTTTAATTTCAGCAATATCGAAAACTGTCCCGTTGTGATCCGCTATGCCGATCTTCGCTAAGCGATCACCCGCTGAAAACTCACCAATGTTTACGAGCGTCTTTTTAAACCCGTGTTCGCTCAAAAGGTGCCTCACCTCGTCAGTGATAAACCCTTGCGCGATGCCGTTGAAAGTGACGCCCATTTTCGGGTCCGGGAGTCGGATAGAATGCTCATCATGCGAAACCCGGTGCCATCCTGTGCTGGCCATGGCGGTTCGCAATGTAAACGTGACTTCCTGCGCTTTCGCTTCGAAAATCCTCTGTACAGTTGGATCAAACAGGCCGTCAGTATGCAGATTGACAAAATCAACATGCGCAAGCAGTCGCGAAAACTCTGGCTCAGGGTTCGCAAGAACCCCGCTACTATTCAACTGCGAAACTAACGAGTCCGGATCGTAGATTGAAAACATCTTTTCCAACGCGATCATACGGCTCACTGCACCATCCAGAGCCTTCTTAGCTTCTTCGCCTTCTCCATAAAGTTTGATTGAAACTTCCGCCCCAAATGCAAAGCCTCTCCACTCAACAGGTGCAGCAATGGCAGCCGAAGGCATAACAACCATGGCAGCTGAAACCTGAATGAACCGTCTTCTTGAAATCTTACTCATTCTCCGGCTCCTGCAAGTTGCGGAATAGGCTGCCCTTGCCCAGATGAAGTGAGTTTGCGACCAGACTTTGCCTGAAGAACAAGTGGAACGCATTGCTGTTCACTATCGTGGATCGTCACACAATCAAGACATTGGAAACACTCATCATACCGGATTTCACCGGTTTTTTCGATTGCGTTGTAACTGCAGCTCACTTTGCAAAGTTGACAGGGCGAACCGCATTCGATGCGCCGGGGGATCCATCTTTGAATGCGCAACAATCCGCCCAAGGCCATAAATGCACCCAGTGGGCAGATGTAGCGGCAAAACCCTTTAAACAGCACCATGCTCAAAAGAAGCAGACCGACAGCATAGGCGACATAATACCATTCACGCACAAAATAGGTGGTGACTGCCGTTTTGAAGGGTTCAATTTCAATCAATGTGTCGTTTAACGCTGGCGACCAGAACACAGCTACAATCATAACAAATAGGATGACGTATTTGATCTTCGAAAGAATGCGGTCCAATGAATCCGGTACTCTGATCTGTTTGAAACCCAACCAAACGCCAAGTTTGTTGGCAAATTCCTGCATTGCTCCAAATGGGCATAACCAGCCGCAGAACATTCCCCGCCCCCAAAGGACAAAAGAGATAATCACAAAGGCCCAGAGCAAAAGCGAGAACGGATCGTAGAGCAGGAATACAAGCGATTGCCCATCGTAAATTCCGCGGATTACCCCAAGCACGGTTGCAATCGATAGTTGGCCTTGTCCCCACCAACCAACAAAGCCAGTCACGACAGCAAGAATGCCCAACCGCATGAACGTATAATTGGATAGGGATGCGAACCAAGACATGCGTCCCATCATGAGGAGGAATAATGCACCTGCTCCAACAGATAAAGCTGCGAGATCTGGCGCGCGCTGTTCTAAGGCTTGTAACCAGGGAGGGGGAGGCGCTTCCGGCGTATCAATTACAAAAAAACGTTTATCGGTCTGATGCGTCAGGGTTAGATCTTGTGTTCCAATCTCCGGTTGAAACATACCGTGTTCTCGAACGGCTTTCACTGTTATGTCCCATGGCAATGTCGGATCAAATCCGAGGCGACGATCTGTGCGCAGGATCATTGCCACTTCACCCGGAATGCCATTTCTCAGCTCCACAAACAAATCTGAGTCTCGCAACGCAATGGGGAAACCATCTTGATTGGCGGATATCAGATCCGGGCTTGTGTTTCTGATGAAATCTTCACCAACCAAACCATGGCGCCCTGCATCAATGACCAAGATCGGCTCATCATTTGGAGAAATTTCCAAAAACCGCTCAAGCTCTTCAAGTGTGTCTTTCTCGAAAATGGCTTTGGCAATAGCAGGTGGCCCCACATCCACAACCCATAAATCGAGAAAAGCTTCGTCAGGATAGTCTTTGGCTTCCAGATCGTCATCTTCCCAGATTGTATCCGCAAAAAGCTGGTCGACTTCTGCGTTGGTAAACGTTTTTCGCGAGGCGAGGCCGGAAGAAACTAAGTCTTCCCAAGTCAAGGTCTCGTCAAGTTCAAGATTGGGTCGGGTGGGTTGTCGTTTTGCGATTCCTGCCATGCGTTCTCGCGCCACTGCAAACGCTGCGGCAAGAATAGTTTCATGGGCGATGCGCACGCTGGCTGTCGCCTTCGTTACACCATCGAGATAAACAAGCGAACTTCCCTCGCTCTTTCCACCATAGGGCACACCAACAACAAGCGTGTCAGTGATAGAGTGGCCGCGATATTGTGTTACGAAATTGTTGAAGGGTGCTTCACCTAGACCTGAAACAAAGATCGGTTCATTGTGCTCAATAATTTCGGCGTTGATGAATTTTCCTTCGAGCGTTACCTGAACGAAAAGGTTGATCGGCGCGCCGGAAAAGCCGGGCAATGGAGCTAAAGGAAGTGTTTCAAACCCATATCCGGCAACCCGACTGTCCAGGTTGATGAGTTCCCAAGTGCCGGGTGCAATTTTTTCACCCAGATCATATGGGGGACGAAGGTATGAGAACGCCTGATCACGAGTCAATTCTTCGGCGGTTGCTTTTTGGAAATTTAGAAAAACAAAAACGAACGCCAACACAGCCCATGTCAGCGACAGAATTGTTCTGCCCGGATTCCCTCTCTCCTCCATGCAAGCGATGTTATTCGTTCATGAGTGATGGTCAAGTGTACCATTGGCCACCAAAGCAAGAATTGATGGCTTTCGAACGGCTAGCGCCCCCGATAGACAAACTCCAGCTGTTCAGAGGTGTCAGCAGCATTTTCCGCTAGTTCAATCATACGATTTTTAAGAGGGGATTTGTGACAAGCCGGGTCGGTAGCAGTGGCATCTCCTGCAATTGCCATGGCTTGGCACCGGCATCCGCCAAAATCTGCTGTTTTGCGCTCACAAGAACGACATGGCTCCTGCATCCAGTCTGTTCCCCGAAATGCGTTAAAGCTTGGAGAATGATACCAGATGTCATGGAGAGATGTTTCGCGGGTATTTTCGAAGTTCAGCGAAGGAATAGACTCTGCGGCATGGCATGGCAGAACGAGACCTGTTGGATCGACGTTTATTCCGATACGCCCCCAACCACCCATGCAAGCCTTGGGATAGGTCGCATAATAATCTGCAGGCACATAATCGATGACGAGCTTGCCTTCCAGTCGTTCGCGAGCATCGGCCACAAGCTGCGTTGTTGCTTCCACCTGTTCGCGCGTTGGCATTAGCTGCGACCTGTTTTCAATCGCCCATCCATGAAACTGAACCGTTGCGATTTCCAAACGCCCTGCGCCAAGCTCTATCGCAAGATCGATCATGTCAGGAATGGAAGCCATATTTGTTCGATGGCATACCGCGTTGACCGTAAGGGGAACGCTACGCGCACCAATCCATTCCGCCAGTTGTATCTTGCGCTTGTATCCGCCTTTGTAACCGCCAACTAGATCAGCCGTTTTCTCGTCTACGCCTTGTATCGATAGCTGGATGTGTTTCAGCCCTACATCAATCATGGCATCCAACCGCTTTTCGTTGATACCAATTCCTGAAGTGATTAGGTTTGTATAAAGATCGGCTTTTTCAGCTGCAGCAATAAGCTCAACAATATCCCGGCGCGAAGCAGGCTCTCCACCCGATAAATGTAGATGCAGCACACCCAATTCTGCGGCCTGTTGAAATACACTCGCCCATTCTTCTGTCGTTAGTTCTTGTGAAGCAGCTTTGAGTTCAAGTGGGTTGGAACAATACGGGCAGGCAAGCGGACAACGATGGGTGACTTCAGCGAGCATTGCCATCGGTGGCGGCGCGATTTTCGCAAGCTGTTCGCGGTTACGCTCCATCTGTTATTCCAATGTATCCCCGATTGATCAGGTCGCGCAAAAACGCCACAACATCATTGCCGATGGTTTGAACATCGGCCTCGTATTGTTTTGCCAAATCGTGGACGATCTCTGAAACCGACTTCTTCCCGTCGATCATTTCGATGATTGCGATGCCAGTGCCGTCCAGCGCCAATGTTCGCTCGGGTGCAAGTAAAACGGTCCTCTCACGAACATCATCATGTTTGACCATAACGCCTTGCAGGAGCGTTGGGACTGAATCTTTTGTCAGGTTTGCACTGCTCACGCTGCCCCTCTTTCACTCTCGGCAAGCAATCCCGTAACACCATCCCAACCACCAGGTGGGATGCGTCCTGGCTCAATATAGGCTGAATAAAGCGCATCAAGTTGCGACCAGAGAACATCGGTTTTGAATATAAGAGCAGCTGCGGCAGCATCCTGTTTTTCTTGGGTATCTGCGTGATCGAGCACCCATTTCAAACCAAATGCGACATCCTTCGGAGCTTCTTTCAGCCTCTGCTTGAAGTAAGAAAGAGAGGTTTCATTCGCAAAATCATAGTTTGCCAAAAGGCCCTCGATCCGATTAGCATGAATTTTTGGTGCAAAAAGTTCAGTTAAAGATGCCGCCATGGCTTCCAATAAAGGTTTCTCTCGCACAAAGCTCACATAGGCATCCACAGCAAAGCGTGTCGAAGGAAGCACGCCTTCGCAACTTTTCACATAATCCGAATCTAGTCCAACCGCTTCAGCAAGCTTAAGCCAACGCCGAATGCCACCACCTTCTGCTACGGCGCCATCGTGATCTTCAATGCGTGAACGCCAGGTCCGGCGTAACTCAGCGCTTTCACACCGGGAAAGAAACGCAGCATCTTTCATTGGGATGCGGCTTTGATAATAAAAGCGATTGATTACCCATGCGCGTACTTGCATCGGTGTGCATTCGCCGCCATGCAGAAGATGATGAAAAGGATGCTTGTCGTGATATCGCTCAGCACCAATCCGGCGAAGTCGGCTTTCAAACGCTTCTTTTGTCTGCCCGTTCGTCACGCGTCAATCTCCATCCCGTCATAGGCAATTTCCCATCCTGCGTTCTCAACCACAAGGCGTTCCTTGGTATCATGCCGCCAAACCGGGTTCGTGTTGTTGATGTGAACATATATCTTACGCGCAATATTCAAATCGGCAAATCCGGCGATTGATCCTTGCGGCCCATTCATCGACATATGGCCCATACGCGCACCAGTCTTTTGCCCGACCTTAGTCCTTTGCATCTCGTCATTTTCAAAAACCGTGCCGTCAAACAACACTGTCTTTTCACCCTCTAACATTTCGCGCATTTTGTCCGTAAGCTTGGCGCAACCTGGAATATACCAAATACGGCGATTGCCAGCTTCCAGTTTCACACCCACAGTTTGCTCGCCCTCCATATCTGTAACAACATCATTTTCTTCCATGAACAATGGAACTTTTCCGGGAACTGAAAAGAGTGTGGCTGTTAGGCCGGAGAGCAACTCAAAAGGTTGATCCAGAGCAATTATCTCGAAGCGCACAAGCGAACGATCGAGTGCCTGAAACATCGGATTGGCATTGATCACATCTGCAAGGTCTTGTGTGAGGTATAATGTGAATGGCTCTTTCTCACGCAAAATCAAAAGGCCTGCAATGTGATCGATATCTCCATTGGTCACTAGAACGCTCTTTATCGGCGTATGACGTCGGCTTTTGGGATGAAGCGGAGGATTATCCAAGATCTGATTTCGGATGTCAGGCGATGCGTTCAATATCGCCCAATCCTCTCCGTTCAACGTAATGCCTAATGACGATTGGGACTGAGGTAAAAGTGAGTGATTTGGGTCGCGCGCCGCCTCGCAGTTTTCGCAACCGCAATTCCATTGGGGGAGACCTCCGCCGGCAGCGGCCCCTAATACAAGAGCGCGCAGATGGTTTTTCATCATGCGCGCTCCCAAAACTTAACTAACTTAATGCAGATTAAAACAGGATTGGTTCCTGATCGTCTGCAGGCATGTAACGGCTGATTTCCATGCCGCAGCTTACTTCGATAATTTCTGGTTTAGTCCAAGCCATGATTTCCTCCAAAGTTGTATTCAGATTTAACCTGTTCTGATTGTAACGCAGATAATGGATCAGAACAAGGTAGGTTCAAAAACCCGGCAAAGACTATTCCCTGCCGGGCATAAATATTAGTTTGCAGAAGCCAGTTGCTTCGGTAGGCGGAAGGTCCAGAGCGTGCCGCCCTGATTGAGATAGTTGACCTTTTTGGCAACTTCTCCACCCCATAGAGGCACAGCGCCGCCCCAGCCCGAGATTACAGAGACGAATTGCTCACCATCTTGCTCCCAGGTAACCGGCTGTCCGACAATGCCTGATCCTGTTTGGAACGACCAAAGCTTTTCGCCGGTCTCATCGTCAAACGCGATGAATTCACCTTCCGGTGTCCCTGTAAAGACAAGGCCACCAGCGGTCGTCATAACACCGGCCCAAAGCGGAGCTTCGTTTTTAAACTCCCATTTCAACTCACCGGTATCCGGGTCAATCGCCTTCAAAGAACCAATGTGGTCTTCGTAGTTTGGCTTAATGGTAAAACCTGAACCCAGATAAGCAGCACCTTTTTTATAGGTGACAGGCTCATTCCAGATATCCATGCCCCATTCGTTGGATGGCACATAGAAGTTGCCGGTTTTTGGTGAAAACGCCATTGGCATCCAGTTTTTACCACCAAGGAAAGATGGCGACGAGAAAACAACCTCACCCTTCTTTCCATCAGCCGCTTTAGTTGGATCACCCGGACGGTTTTCTTCGTTCCAGATCGGGCGGCCATTTTCATCAAGGCCCTTTGCCCAGCTAATGTCTTTCACAAACGGAACACCGCGAACAAATTTTCCATCTTCGCGATTAAGAACGTAGAAGAAGCCGTTCCGATCAGCAGTAGCCCAGCGTTTTTCGCCATTGCGATTGCTGTAAGCAACGACTTCGTTCACACCGTCATAGTCCCAACCTTCACGGGGTGTAGTTTGGAAATGCCACTTGATTTCACCATTCTTAGGATTGATCCCAAGACGGCTGGCTGCATAAAGATTATCGCCCGAGCCATCATCTTTTTGGCCTGCGTCACGAAGCCATGAGTTCCATGGAGCAGGGTTGCCAGTGCCAAACACAAGCGTGTCGGTTTCAGCATCATAAGATCCGCCGAGCCAAGTAGCGCCACCACCCGTTTTCCAAAGATCTCCTGGCCAAGTTGCGTTAAGCGTTCCGGTCATCGTGGATTCTTCACCATTGAGAGTGCCCATATGACCTTCAATAACCGGACGGGTCCAAACCAGTTCACCAGTTTCGGTATCGCGTGCCTGCACTTCGCCAACAATGCCAAACTCACCACCGGAATTACCCGTGATGATCAATCCATCAACGATTAATGGAGCGGCAGTATATGAATAGCCTGCTTTATAGTCGGCTATCTTTTTACGCCAAACCACATCGCCGGTTTTCGCATTGAGCGCAACAATGCGGGCGTCCAGCGTTCCAAAGTAAACTTTATCGCCATAGATTGCAGCGCCACGGTTTACCACGTCGCAACATGGCAGAATGCCTTCCGGTAGGCGTGCATCATATTGCCAGAGTTCACGGCCGGTTTTTACATCCAGCGCATACATTCGCGAATAGGAGCCTGTAATGTACATAATACCGTCATGAATGAGCGGCTGCGTTTCCTGTCCGCGCTGCTTTTCACCACCCAGTGAAAACGCCCAAGCTGGTACAAGGTTTTTCACATTCTCTTTGTTGAGTGTCGCCAATGGTGAATGTCGCTGCAGATGGCGACCCATGCCATTTGTAAGAATATCACCTGCAGTAGCAGTGTCATTTGCAAGGTCGGCCTCTGTGACACCTTCAGCATAAGCTGTTGATGTTGCGAGCAAACTTGCAATGCCTGCGATAATTAACTTTCGCATAACTTCCTCCTCCAATTACGTTTTCTCCAACCAAACGTATGGTGAAAGCGTAACCCATGGATGTAACTTCGGCAATTGATTGCACAGTGTACCTTGGTATACCTGTGAAACAACAGGTTCATCTGGAGAGAATTTATGTCATCTCTAAATGGCATCTGTCGGGAGATTGCTTGCTTTTCTAAGGTTTTTAAACATGCCCTTTTGGGAGATAGCGAGTAAGTTTGTAGTCTTGCTGCAAAAAGCAAAACCGGGAAGGACAACGTTGGGATGAGGCTAAAGGGTAAAAAAGTTTTGATGTCAGCCGCGGGGCAGGGGATTGGACGAGCCAGCGCATTGGCAATGGCTGCCGAAGGTGCCCATGTTTTCGCGACAGACATAAATGCCGCAACTTTGGGTCAATTGAAGAAAGATGCGGATGGGAAACTTGAAACTTTCCAACTGGATGTCCTTGACGATGCAGCGATAACTGAAGCGGTCGCAAGAACCAATCCCGATATACTGTTCAATTGCGCAGGGTTTGTTCATCATGGCAATGCGGTGGAATGTACGGATGAAGAATGGGATTTTGCGTTTAATTTGAATGTACGTTCAACGTGGAAGCTGATCCAAGCAGCGCTTCCGGGAATGGTCGAACGCGGCGGCGGTTCAATCATCAGTATGTCATCGGTTTTGTCTTCGGTGATCGCTGCACCCAACCGGTTTGTGTATGGTGCATCGAAAGCTGCGGTTATTGGCATGACAAAGTCAGTGGCTAAAGACTACGTAACCCAAGGTATCCGTTGCAATTGTATTTGTCCTGGCACTGTCGAGAGCCCATCATTACATGAGCGTCTCCATGCAACAGGAGACTATGAGGCCGCAATGAAGGCATTTATTGCTCGCCAGCCCATGGGACGTATCGCGACCGCAGAGGAAGTAGCTGCACTCGTTGTTTACCTGGCCTCAGATGAAAGTGCTTTCACCACAGGTCAGGCGCATGTAATTGATGGAGGATGGGCAAGTTAGACCAAATAATAATGATCGTGTTCTTGACCTTTCTGCGCATAGAGCCAAAGGTAGCGTGCGTAGGTCCGCATCGCGTTCTACAAGCCTAGGGGAGGAGATAAAAATATGTCTAGGTGTATCCTTGTTCAGATCCGGTGCAAACCGGGCACAGCGTATCAAGTTGCAACTGAAATCTCGGATCGCGAAATCCACTCAAGTCTCTATTCTACCAGTGGCGAATATGATCTCTTCATGAGTATGTATATACCAGATGAAGAAGACATTGGGAAATACGTCAACGACAAACTGCTCAATATTGAAGGTATTGAACGCACCTTAACAACAATGACATTCAACGCGTTTTGACGTTGAGGAAAAATTTAATTCGGGAGGAATTATGATGAAACTTAAAACAGTTGCGCTGGCAGCAGCGCTTTCATTAACGTCGGCTTTTTCAGCATTAGCGGAGCCTGTCAAAGTCGGAATGATTACGACCCTTTCAGGGGGCGGCGCCGGACTCGGTATCGATGTGCGTGATGGCTTCATGCTTGCGGTGAAAAAGTCTGGCAGCAAAGACATTGAAGTCGTCATCGAAGATGATACTCGTAAGCCGGATATCGCTGTTCAACTGGCAGACAAAATGATCCAGTCTGAGAAGGTGGATATACTGACTGGCATCATCTGGTCCAATCTGGCTATGGCGGTTGTGCCTGCCGCTACTGCTCAAGGGAAGTTTTACCTTTCTCCGAATGCGGGGCCTTCTGCTCTTGCTGGTAAAGGGTGCCATGCAAACTATTTCAACGTCGCTTGGCAAAATGACAACCTCGCAGAAGCAGCAGGTCAATTCGCAACGGAAACGGGTTATAAGAATTCGTTTCTTCTGGCACCGAACTATCCGGCAGGCAAGGATATGCTGAATGGTTACAAACGCTTTTATAAAGGTGATGTGAACAACGAAGTATATACGCAACTGGGGCAGAAAGATTATGCTGCAGAGATTGCACAAATCCGCGCCTCGGGTGCAGACAGTGTGTATTTCTTCTTGCCAGGTGGTATGGGCATTGCGTTTATGAAGCAGTACGCTGCATCTGGCGTCGATGTGCCACTGGTTGGGCCTGCGTTCTCATTTGATCAAGGCATCTTGCAGGCTGTGGGTGAAGCAGCTCTCGGTGTGAAAAATACATCGCAATGGAACAAAGATCTGGATAACGCGGCAAACAAAGACTTTGTTGCCTCATTCCAAGCAGAATATGGTCGCCTTCCATCCCTATATGCAAGTCAGGGATATGACACGGCAAATCTGATCTTGTCTGCTATGGGCAAAGCAAGTGTGAAAGATGCTGATGCGTTCCGCGCAGCGTTGAAAGCCGCTGACTTCGATAGCGTTCGTGGTAACTTCTCATTTGCCTCTAACCAACATCCTGTTCAGGATATTTATGTGCGTGAGGTTGTGAAAGAAGGCGATGTCTTCACCAACAAGCTCGTGGCAAAAACCATGGAAAATCATTCCAACGCTTATGTGGGTGATTGTAACCTTTAAATCGATTTACCGGGCTTGAGTTTTTAAGCCCGGTAGCTCTCGAGCATTCCAATGCCCATAGTGCTTATAGCGGAACAGGTTCTTAACGGATTACAGTTCGGGATCATGCTGTTCCTGATGGCGGCAGGTCTTACGCTTATTTTCGGCGTAATGGGCCTGATCAATCTGGCGCATGGTTCGCTATATATGGTCGGTGCTTTTGCTGCTGCTGCAGTTGCCGGATGGACAGGCTCATTCTTTCTTGCGCTATTGGCAGCACTTATTGCGGCAGCTTGTGCCGGCGCAATTGTAGAAATTGTTGTCATTCGTCGGCTTTATGACCGAGACCATCTGGATCAAGTATTGGCGACCTTTGCATTGATCTTGATTTTTTCTGAAGGAACACGATGGATATTTGGTTCGTTCCCATTGTTCCTTGATATTCCAGATTATCTCGCAGGTCCGGTGACACTTCCAGGCGGTATTCAATATCCACTGTACAGAATTACGCTGATTGCTGCCGGCTTGCTGGTAGCATCTGGATTAGGGCTGATGATTGCGAAAACCCGGATTGGTATTCAAATCAGGGCAGGGGAAAACGACCGGGAGATGATCGCTGCCCTCGGCGTTGATATCTCCAAACTCTACACACTGGTTTTTGCCTTAGGTGCAGCTTTAGCGGGCCTCGCCGGCGCGCTGGTGGGCACAATACAATCGGTAGAAGTGGGAATGGGAGAGCCGGTTCTGATTTTGGCTTTTGTGGTTATCGTCATTGGCGGAATTGGCTCAATTAAAGGTGCGTTGATTGGCAGCATTCTGGTGGGTTTGACCGATACGCTGGGTGGTGTGTTTTTGCCTCAATTCTTCCAATTGTTCATGGAACCAGCAAGTGCCACTTCCATCGGTTCATCCTTAGCGTCCATGGCCATATATATTTTGATGAGCGTTATCTTGATTTGGCGACCAACCGGATTGTTCGGGTCGCGTCCATGATCAAGGAAACGTATCTTAACACATTTGTCCTTTCTCTCTTCATCCTTATTCCTCTATGGGCATATCTGGCAGACGAGCCATTCACTATTACGCTAATGACACGAGCAGTGATTTTCGCTTTGGCAGCTGTCGGGCTTAATTTAGCGCTGGGGATTGGTGGTCTCGTGAGTCTGGGTCATGCGGTGTTTTTTGGTTTGGGTGGCTATGCAATGGGTGTTCTGGCGCACCATGCCCAAACATTTACTGCGGTCGCTGAATGGCCGTTTCTGATTGAAGGCACAAAGTCTATGCCTGTCATATGGCTTGTGGCAGTCGTGATCTCATCTTTAGCGGCACTACTGATTGGTATCCTTTCGTTACGCACAACCGGTGTGTACTTCATCATGATTACACTGGCATTCGGTCAGATGTTCTTCTTCTTCTCCATAAGCTGGTCTGAGTATGGCGGGGAAGATGGGCTATCCATCTACGTCAGAAACAGTTTTCCGGGCCTTAACACCCTTGATCCGATACAGTTCTACGGGTTGTGCTTTGCAATTCTATGTGTCGTGCTTTTCATGATGGCGCGTTTGTTCAAATCGCCGTTCGGCCTTGCGTTGAATGCTGCGCGACAAACCCCTGAACGCGTTGAGACTGTTGGGCTTAATGCGACACGGTTAAAGCTTGTGGCATTTGTTGTCTCAGGCGCTGTGACAGGTTTGGCTGGAGCACTATTTGCTGATCTCAATCGGTTTGTCAGCCCAACCATGTTCAGCTGGCAATTGAGCGGTGAAATCATTGTCTTTGTGATCATCGGCGGAGTAGGGCGGTTGTTTGGACCGGTGGTTGGGGCAGGCGTGTTTGTGGCGCTTGAGCATTTTCTCGGCGGCCTGAGTGAATTCTGGCATATCTACCTTGGCGCACTGTTGCTTGCGATTGTTCTTTTCGGCCGTGGCGGCGTGATTGGAATTTTGTCAGGTCGGGAGAAAATCCATGACTGATCTTGTTCTGGAGACACAAGGTATTTCGAAAGCATTCGGCGCACTTGAGGCCAACAAGGATATTTCGGTTGATCTGGCAGCGGGCGAAATTCACGCGATTATTGGTCCCAATGGTGCAGGAAAGTCGACACTGATTGCTCAAGTTTGCGGCGCCCAACAACCTGACAAGGGGCGGGTAAGGTTTCTTGGCGAAGACGTTACGGATCTGCCCGTAAGAGGCCGAGCGAAGAAGGGCCTTGGCAGAACGTTTCAAATCTCGGCGCTCGCCATGGAAGACACAGTTTTACAGAATGTGGTGCTGGGAGCGATGGGTGCTTCAAGCACCGTTTGGCACTTCATAAAACCTGCATTGGCGGATCAAGTTCTCGTAGACAGAGCTGAACTTGCGCTCGAACGGGTAGGGCTTTCGGACGTTAGATCACAAAGAACGGCGGAACTAAGCCATGGTCAACGCAGGCAATTGGAAGTGGCGATCGCTTTAACGCTTCAGCCAAAGGCCTTCATCATGGATGAACCCATGGCAGGCCTTGGTTCTGAAGGGTCGAAACAACTTACTCGTTTTCTTGACGAGTTACGGAATGAAGCACCAATTCTACTGGTCGAACACGATATGGATGCTGTGTTTGCATTGGCCGATCGAATTAGTGTTCTTGTCTATGGAGAAATAATCGCTACCGGAACCGTTGAAGAAATACGCCGTAACAAGGACGTCCAGAGAGCCTATCTTGGAGAAGCGGAATGAGTTTGCTTTCCGTCCAACATCTTACCGCTTCCTATGGTGCGATACAGGCTTTGTTCGATGTAAGCCTCAGCGTAAACGAGGGCGAGGTTGTAGCGCTAATGGGACGAAACGGAATGGGCAAAAGCACCACGGTCCGGTGCATCTCACGCATGATGAAATCGCAAGGCGAGGTCGTGTTTGCAGGCGCTGACTTAACGAAGGTTCCAAGCCATAAAGCAGCCCTTTTAGGCATTGGCCTCGTGCCGGAGGGGAGGCGGTGTTTTAAAGATCTCACGGTGTCGGAAAACCTTCTTTCAGCCGCCCGAGCAGGTGTTTGGAATATGCGCTCAGTCGTGGAATTGTTCCCTCGCTTGGGCGAGCGGGTCAATCAGGTCGCCTCGTCACTATCCGGTGGCGAGCAGCAAATGTTGGCGATAGGCCGCGCTCTGATGACAAATCCCAGATTATTGATCCTTGATGAAGCAACCGAAGGGCTGGCGCCGCTTGTTCGGCAAGAAATCTGGTCTGTGATTGCAAAGCTTAAGCAGGAAACAGGCCTCTCAATCCTGGTGATTGATAAATCTGTCAAAGAGCTGAAGTCGGTGTGCGACAGCGCTGTCATTCTGGAACGAGGAATTACGGTCTGGCAAGGAACGATGAGTGAATTGAGCGCGGACGTAACCGAGCAGTTTATTGGCGTTTAGGATTCTTTAGTCCGTTGCGTGTTGCAGCACGGTCAGTACACCCTCGCAAATAAACATATCTAACCATTTAGCCGTTTCTGCTTTCCATATGCTGTCATTGGCCAGTACTGCAGGAAAAAGGTCAGGAATCTCAAAAAAAGCCTCGCATATGGTCAAAGTAGATTGCTTCCCACATTTAAACGTAGAGACAAGTTCTTCGCCACGCGGATCAATAATGTCGTACCGCTCTCCATTTTCATGTATACCCGCACAAAATCGAATCCATGTAGCGGTTGCAAATGCAAATGGCTCAATCGAAAGACCTCTAGAAAGAGCATCTGCAGCAGGCGCAAAAATGCGTTGCGGCATTTTCTGAGAGCCATCCATGGCGATCTGAAATGTTTCATGGGCAATACTCGGATTTCTGAATCGCTCTATCAGCTCTCGCCTGTACGCGTCGAGATCGATGTTTCCAAGCGGTTTCAGCGTCTTTGCCGCCGCTAAAATGTGCTCGTCCACCAACCGCGCCATTCGTTCGTCAGCCATGACATCGCGAACATATTTCTTGCCGCACAAAAATCCCACATAGGCAATCAACGAATGCGCACCATTTAACATTCGAAGCTTCATTTCTTCGTACGGCGCCACGTCTTTCGTGAATGAAACGCCCGCCTCTTCCCATTGAGGCCTGCCATCCGAAAAATGATCTTCAATAACCCATTGCGAGAATGGCTCAGTTTCAACCGGCATCGTATCGTTGTGCCCAATGACTGATGAGACTTCTTTCAATAGTTCAGGCTGCATCGCCGGGGTTATGCGATCAACCATCGTGTTAGGAAACGCACCGTGGGCTTCAATCCAATCAATCAGTTCCGGCTCTCCCAGGCGGTTCACGAAATCTAAGATACCGCTTTGCACTAAATCGCCATTCTGTGGGAGGTTGTCGCAACACAACACGGTATAAGGTTTCAACCCGAGTTCTTTGCGCTCCTTGAGACCTTTGACTAAAAAGCCCAAAATGCCTATCGGGTCTTCAGGGTTTTCCAGATCGTGTTTTATCGCTGGATGTGCAGGATCTACTCGACCCGTATCGCGTACAATGCCATATGCTTTTTCTGTGACCGTCATGCTGACAATACGAGTCCTGGGAGCCGCAAGCATTTCATAGATGCGTTTCTTCCCTTGAGAGGCCGCCTCAACATGCGCAATGCTCTTTATAATGCGATAAGAGGTTTCCCCGCCGCCTCGTATCGCCAACGTATACATCCCATCCTGTGCGTTCAGTTGATCAGCCGCATGCGTGCTTTGAAGGCTCACACCGAAAATCCGCCAATCGCCGCCATGTTTTTCTAGAACATCATGTGTGTAAACGGCCTGATGTGCGCGATGAAATGCGCCAACCCCAAAGTGAACGATGCCCAACCCATGGCTGGAAAAGTCGACTTCGCTACCCGCAATGTGGTCTAACAACAGAGAAGAGGAATTCAACCGATTCATGAAATTCCTTTGACGGATGCTAGCGCACGCTCAACGCCACGCAGTTCTGCCAACCCCTTTAGCCTACCAATCGCCGGATAACCCGGTTGAGCCTTGCGACCCAAATCATCGAGAATATCTTGGCCATGATCCGGCCGCATCGGAATTTCCCAATCTGCACGCCCCTCAGCCTTGCGGGTTACTTCTTCATCAAGGATGGCGTCAATCAATGCAACCATGTCTGTATTTCCATCAAGATGCTCACCTTCATAGAAAGAACCCGGCGTTTTGTTCTCCTCTAAAACCACATTCCGCAAATGCAAGAAATGGACACGACTGCCAAGGCGCTTCATCATGCCGGGCAAATCATTTTCTGTATGCGCGCCCAAAGAACCGGAGCACAGCGTGATGCCATTGGCTGGGCTGTCGACTGCCTTAATCATCGCCGCATAATCTTGCTCAGTAGACATGATGCGAGGCAATCCCAACAAGGAAAAAGGAGGATCATCCGGGTGACAACACAACCGTATTCCAAGACGCTCAGCTGTAGGTATTACTTCTTCCAGGAAAGCGAATAAATTGTCCCGCAAACGTTGCTCATCAATATCCGCGTAGGTAGCAAGCAACGCCTTGATGTCGTTCATGGTCAGGCTCTGGTTCGCGCCCGGAAGCCCTGCAACGATATTGTTTGCGAGCTTTTTCTGATGGGGTTCGTTCCAACCGTCAAAGCGAAGTTTGGCTTCTGACACAATTTCAGATGAATACGCTTCGCTGGCGTTATCTCGTTTTAGGATATGAAGATCAAAAGCGGCAAAATCGATATAATCAAACCGCATGCATGTGGCGTTATTTGGCAATCGATACGCGAGGTCAGTCCGGGTCCAGTCAAGGATCGGCATGAAGTTGTAGCATACGGTTTCGAGGCCACATGCTGCGAGGTTTTCAAGACTGAGTTTGTAGTTTGCAATATGATCGCGCCAATCTCCATCCTGCTTTTTGATATCTTCAGAGACCGGTAAGCTTTCAACCACATCCCAATGAAGAGACGTGCGTTTGCCATCGTGTTTTGTCGCGATTTGGCGCTTGCGTTTTTTAATCTCTTCGACGCTCCAGACGTCACCATTGTCGATATGATGCAGAGCTGTGACAATGCCAACAGCACCTGCTTGCTCAATTTCTTCTAGAGCCACAACATCATGTTCACCAAACCATCGCCACGTATGCCGCATATCAAGTCCTCATAAATTATAAGCACGTTTTGCCAAGCCGTAGGACAAATCAATGGCAATCTCTGCTGCTTCGTCTTCTTCGAGATAGTGCTCTGCGACTTGGTGAGCCAAGAATGCACAATCTATACGCCGCGCGAGATCATGTCTGGCCGGAATGGAGGGAAAGGCACGCGTATCATCGTTAAACCCTGCAGTGTTATAGAAACCTGCTGTTTCGGTGACCTGTTCCCGATATCGCATCATGCCGGCGGGACTATCATGAAACCACCAGGCAGGTCCAAGTTTCAGAGATGGATAAACCGCTGCAAGAGGCGCAAGCTCACGGGAATAGACAGTTTCATCCAAGGTAAAGAGTATCAGCGATAGACTTGGATCCATGCCGTGACGATTAAGCAACGGTCGCAGGTTCGAAACATAATCAGCAGATTGAGGAATATCGAACCCTTTGTCTCGACCGAACGCTTTGAAAATTCCTTGGTGATGATTTCTTAGAGACCCGGGATGCAGCTGCATTACCAGTCCATCCTCAATGCTCATGCCTGCCATTTCAGTCAGCATTTGCCCTCTAAAGACTTCATTTTCCTCCGGCGTACTATCACCAGCCAAAATTCTTGCGTAAAGAGCTTCGCATTCAGAGGTCGAAAAATCTTCCGTACGGGCGCTTGGATGTCCATGATCGGTCGCAGTTGCTCCATTGGCTTTGAAGTAGCTGCGCCTCGCCCGATGCGCATTGAGATAACCGTTCCAGCTGGAAACATCTTCTCCGGTTAAACTACCCAACTCAATGATGTTTTCATGGAAGCCTTCATAGTCAGGATCAATAACACTGTCTGGCCGATAGGTGGGTATAACCTTGCCATTCCAATCAGAACCTTTGATCAATTTGTGATCATCAAGAGTATCATTGCATCCGTCTGTCGTGGCCAATACCTCGATGTTAAATCGTTCAAACAAAGCTCTTGGCCGATATGCGTCAGATTGGAGACAGGTACTTATCGCGTCATAGACCGTGTCTGAATTCTCAGCAGATGGACGTTCCTGCACGTCAAAAAGCGTAGAGAGCGTATGATCCATCCACACGCGAACCGGGGTGGATCGAAACAGGTGATAATGTTCAGAAAATACTCGCCAAATCTTTCTTCCGTTGGTTTCATGGGGGATGCCATCACTTGGCGCAACGCCCAAAGCACTCAGCGTAATACCTTGCGACACGAGCATTCGTAGAATGTAATGATCTGGAACAATCAGCAATTGTGCAGGATTGGGGAATAGTTCGTTTTTTGAGAACCATGAAGGGTCTGTATGCCCGTGGGGGCAGACCAGCGACAAGTCTTTCACCTCCGCATATAAGCGTGAAGCAATGCTTCTTGTTATAGGTTCTGCAGGAAAGAACCGATCATCCTTCAGCATAACCTACATTCCTTTAGACGCTGCCTGTCGTGACAGCCTTAATTCGCGGAACCAAATGATCAAGCCCGCGCAAACAATAACCAGCGCGCCTATAATGGTCCACACATCCGGCAAATGGTCAAACACCAACATGCTCCATATCGTCATATAAATAATGAACGTATACCCGTAGGGCGTAAGCGTGCTTGCTGTTGCAAATCCGTGCGCCCGGGTTAAAAACTCATGACCAATCCACCCAAAAACGCCAAGCATAATCATTTGGGTCCACTGTAAGCTTGTATCTGGATTCTCCCAAACGCCGAATGCAATTGGAAAGAGAACAAACGTTCCAACTGCGCCCGAATAAAACTGCATCGTATCGCTTGCAACAATGCCTGAGAGCTTACGGGTCAGGATTGAATAAAGCGCAAAACAAAACGCGCCTCCAAGTGACAAGATCACAGCCCAATGAAAGCTTTCGTCGAAGGGACGAATGGCGATCAAGATTCCGCAGAAACCGATCATGATTGCAGTCCAGCGCCAGATACCCACACGCTCTCCCAATAATGGCCAGGAAAGTGCGCAGATCATGATAGGTGCAGAAAACAAAATGGTCGAGGTCAACGTGAGCGGCAGATATTGAACAGCAATGAAATTAAAGACCGTTGAAAGCATTAACAACACGCCGCGGGTCAGCACTAGGCCTAGCCTCTCCGTTCCAAACCGTGATAGCTCGACGCCGCCTCGGAAAATTAGAAGTGTCGAGATCACGAAATGACCCGCGTACCTCATGAAGGCAAGTTGCATTGCAGGAAGCCCAATAAAGGCAAGCCACTTTGCGTTTACGTCAATCAAAGAAAACGCAAAGAAAGCAAACAGCATAAGGATGATGCCGTAAAGAGGCCGATCCTCATTTGCACGGGCAGTAAGAACTGCCATTTATCTGGCCGCCAAGATCATTTAACTAAGAGCTTTTTTGTAAAAGTCATACATCTGTGAAACCATTTCATCTCCCATGCCCTTATCGCGAGCGGTTTCCAACGCCTGCAGCGTGGACTTGGACATGATCGAATCCGCACCAGCGTCCTTGGACATTTGAGAATAATAGCCGACGTCCTTTGCGGCATTTTTAATCGCAAAAGCGAGCATGGAAGGATCGTTGTCGACGGCATATCCTTTAACAAAATCCATCATCCCGGAATGGAGCGGTCCAGCCGACATGACATCATAAAGCTGTTTGCGATCGACGCCCATTTTGTCCGCCATTGCAAAGGCTTCAGACATGGCGTTGGCAACTGTCATGCCGAAGAAATTGTTGATCAATTTAATGGTATGACCGGAACCAAGATCGCCGAGATAGAAAACATTTTCTCCCAGTACCTTCAAAATGCCTTCGGCTTTTTCGTATCCCTCTTTCGAGCCGGAACACATCAGATTGAGCAAGCCATCGCGTGCATGCGATGGCGTGCGCCCAATCGGTGAATCCAAGTAATACGCGCCAGCCTTGGAAACATCTTCACCAATCTTGATGGTAGAAGCTGGGAGAGACGTGCCAAAATCGATGACAACCTTACCGGCCGATAGTCCTGCAAGGATACCATCGTCGCCATACATACGGCCCTCGACAGATTGAGACGTGTCTACACACAGCATGATGATGTCGCTTGCTTCCGCAATTTCCTTCGGTGTTGCGCATTCCATAGCACCGCGTGCAACTGCTGCATCAACAGCTTCGCGGGACCGGTTTGCCATCACATTGAGGGCATACCCTTCATCCAGCATATGCTCGCACATAGCTCGCCCCATAAGGCCAAGGCCAATAAATCCGATGGTTGATCTCGTCATTCTAAACTCCTCTAACTGGCGTTTTTAATTCAAATCTACAGGTTCTGTTTTGCCCGGCACTGCGGCCCGATGTATGGTTTCAACAACCCTCACACTTTGCAATCCATCTCGCGCACTCACAAGTGGGCTTTCGCCGTCTCTGATAATTTTGCCAAAGTGCGTAAGCTGTGCAGTCAATGCTGCTTCGCCGCCCATAGAAGAAGACTGAGCCACAGTGGATGAATCAATGCGCGTGCCCCAGTGTCCTTCTTCATTCTCATGCGCCCAATAGGTCATGGATGGAAAAGAAATCGCACCTTTTGTTCCAAAAACACGCAACCCATCTTCGCCGGTCCGAGCGATGTTTGGATTCTCTCCAGACCCACCTTCGAAATGCCATGGCGATGGTGCGGTATCTGACAAAATGGCAGATGCAATCGCGCCATTCTCAAACCGCATATTGATGACGCCACTGTCCTCGGCTTCGGTTCCTCTTACGGCATTCGAGAGCATTGCCGACACTTCAGTGATTTCACCCATAAAGAAGCGCAACAAATCAATCTCATGAATGAGGTTGATCCATACCGGACCACCGCCGGCTTTTGTGCGCCAATCCCCCGCTGCGAAATACTCATCCGGCTTTAGCAGCATCCAACTGAGCTGTGCTCCAACAAGGCGTCCTAGCTTTCCGCTCTCAATAATTTCCTTCAACTGAAGGCTGACCGCGTGATGGCGACGATGATGGCCCACAAGAACAGGACAGCCAGTGTCTTCAGAAACCTTCAAAATTCCTACTGCATCCACGCTGTTTGCAGCTAGTGGTTTTTCAATCAGACAAGCAAGACCGTTCCGCATGCATTTTTCAGCAATACTTTTGTGCGTGTGATTTGGTGTTGCAATGATAACCCCTTCACATCCATCTGAGGCTGCGAGAAATTCTTCAATATTCTCAAAGTGAGGGACTGTATCGTTACTACTCGGCCTGTTCACGGGGTCGACCGTCGCGAATAAATTGAAATCGGCAAGCGCGTTGACGAGTTGGACATGCCGCTCTCCAATCAACCCAGCGCCTATGACTGCGATATTCAACTCGCGATGTTCCGCACTCACATCGTTGCCCCGATTTGCCATGGAACAAACTCATAATCTCCGAGGCCTTGCTGCTCAGATTTGCTTTGCTCACCGGAAGCAATCGCGATCAGCAGCTTGTATATTTCTTCACCCTTTGTTTCCAAAGAAACACCTTCAGACAACATATCACCGGTATTGATATCCATATCATCTGTCATGCGTTCATACATCTGAGTGTTTGTTGCAACTTTTATGCACGGTGCTGGCTTTGAACCAAAGGCTGACCCTCGCCCTGTTGTGAAGACAACCAGATTACAACCGGATGCGATTTGTCCGGTAACTGAAGCGGGATCATAGCCAGGTGAATCCATAAACGTGAAGCCTTTGGCAGTGACCCGTTCGGCATACTTGTAAACACCGGTAAGAGGTGTTGTCCCGCCTTTCGCAGCTGCGCCAAGAGACTTCTCAAGGATCGTTGTAAGTCCGCCTTTCTTGTTGCCGGGGCTGGGATTGTTATCCATCGTACCCTTATTGCGAAGCGTGTAGTCCTCCCACCAGCGGATAAGACCAATAAGCTTCTCGCCCGTTGCCTGATCAATTGCGCGCTGTGTTAAAAGATGCTCCGCG